>CAZLPC010000023.1:0-15559 GCA_964561305.1 uncultured Anaerolineae bacterium | reverse complement strand
GCCACAACTCACGAAGGCGGCACTGGTCGCTTGCAACTGGTGGATCGCACCACCAACCAACGTTATTATGACTTGATTAAGGCATTTTATGAGCGAACAGGCGTGCCTGTGTTGTTGAACACGTCGTTTAATTTGCGGGGCGAACCGATTGTAACAACGCCCCAAAATGCCTATAACACCTTTCGGGCTAGCGGCATTGATCTGTTGGTGCTGGGGCCCTATCTCGTTCGTAAAACAGTACTAGAGAAAGCCTAGATCACATGACTGAGCAACCAACTGGCAACAAGAATCAACCTGTTCAAGATTTTTTGACCCGTATGGGTATTTTGGGTGAACTATTGGCTTATTTATGGTCGGCCCGCCTTTATTGGATGATTCCGATGGTAGTATTGCTGATCTTATTTGCCGTACTCATCATTTTGGGTAGTACAGGTACAGGCGGCCCCTTAATTTACACGCTGTTTTAAGGCGCAGGAGTTTAGACACCATGAGCGATTGGATGACTGCTGTCCTTATTGGCGGCTGCATTGGGGCTGTGCTGGGTGCGGGAATTGCCCGCTATTCGTTAAAAGAATTAAGAATTCAGGGTGGGCCTGTTGCCCAAGTTTTGCATTATTTGGCGTGCGCGTTGTTTGGTAGTTCTACGCCTTTCATCATCACAGCAATTGTAGTGGGGTTGCCGTTTTTGATGATGTTTGGCACAGCAGTGGGTTTTATCGCTACTGCTGGCCTAATGGTGTATTTATATGGTATAGTCGAAAGCCAAGCCCAAATTGCCTAGCGGTTGGGTAGCAAGTTGTTTTCGACAATATAGTTGTGTACTACTTCGGCAACGATGGCGTTACCAGATGCGTCTAGGTGAAAATCGCGGGCATAATAGATGGTTTCGCCATCGGCAATAGCGGCTTGAAAAATCGGCAGCAAATCAATGCAATGCCAGCTATGTTCGGCGCATAATGCCAACATTTGTAGGCGGCCTTCAGCAGCTTGTGTAAAGAAATCGGCGCTATACTGATCTGCTAAATAGGCTTCATAAGCCTCTTCTTTGGTTGGAACCAAAACAATCAATTGTTCTGCACCAATGCTTTCTAGGTAGGTGGCAGCTGCTTCATGGTGCTGCACATGACGCTCCCATCCATCCGCAACAGCTGGATAACTTAGGCTGAAACCATGTGTATATTCATCGTTAGGCAAGAGTAACTCGCGCCCATTTGCTTCAACAACAATAAGCTCTAAATAAGGTTTTTGAGGCTCAATTGGGTCAAGGATATAAAGCTGTAACATGAAATAGAGCGCCGAGTAGCGTTCAAAGCCCTGCGGCTCTCTGGCGGGTATTACTCCGGGGGGGCCTGCTATCCCTTGCACCTCTCCCCGAAAAGTAGCCAGCACATGGTCATCCATTAGGTCGTTGCCATACCACTGCCACACCACCAAAGGCGCTTCAATGGGTTCAATAATTTCTTGCATAAGCTGAAATTGGCCACCAGAGCCTGTACCGGGCTGGCCAGCGTTGACCACACTATAGCCATGCTCGCTTTGCAAACGCTGTACCCAACAGTCTTCAACAGCCGTCCAACAAAACGTGAAAGAGTCGCCGAAGGCGGCCAAATCGAGCGGCCAGCGTGGTTCACCTGTGCGTAAACCCACCGGATGCCCTTCCCACATAGGGCGCGTCGTAAATTTGAAGCGGGCATCTTGCCAGCGCACCGGATGTTCTTTTAGACCGGGTTCTAGGCGGGCTTGATAATTGCTGTCAGCCAGAAAAGGAACGGGTTTAATAATGCGTTCTTCTGACCATGGCACGCGCCGCACAGCTTGAATATCGCCTTGTACGCCGGCGGGTAGTGTGTTGAAGCCAATCCGAAGATAGGCCTCTAATGCAAAAAACATACATATAAGGGTAAATAGTGTAACCAAAAGTGGGCCAATAATGCGGACGGCGCGGCTGGGGCTTTTGGGGGTGTTGGCTGGTATGGCTTGCATAAAACTATTTTCTTCAGCAATCTATATAAATAATTGAAAGCCTCACAAGATTAGCCCATTTTTTCTTAAACAGCGAGAGCCAGTAGATCACATTTTTAGGCAAAAAGCATGGGCGAACACGCAAGCATCGCCCCTACAATGCTGCGGCCATGCGGTTTTCGCGGTATAGGGACTGTGCCTATCTGCCAGCCCAAAATACAAATTGTGATCTATGGAGAGTGCTTTTGATCTTGGTGTGGCTCGGTGTGGATGATCACGCGATGCACTTGGTGAAAGTGAGAGCGTAACGAAAGCTCGGCACTTTCGGCAAATTCATGCGCGGCTTCAATACTAATGTCGCCCGCTAAATGACAATGGCTTGTAAATGTAAAGCCGTTATGTTCGTGCCGTAGGTTGCTATGATGCCAGTGTCCTTGTGTAAAGTGCTGTATAAGGTGGCTGTTAATTTGATCTAGTAACTGCTGATCGTCAGCGGTTAGTTTAAGCTGGGCAAGGTTGGGTGTAGCAGGTTCGATGTGTGTCACCACTTCAACAATTCCGTTTTGACCCAACAATTTTCTTTCTAGTGCATTAATTTGTTCGTGTGCTGCTTGTAGGGTAAGGCCGGGCGCAACTTCGACGTGCATTTCTAGCAAGCGCCCTCGCCCAGTGCTAACACTGACAATTTCGTGCACACCCAGCCCTAAGGCATCGGCAGCAGAACGGGCGGCCAACAGATAGTCGGGCATGTCAGAGTCTTGTGCTACGATCTGTACACGCACCTCATGGATATTATCAAAAGCGGTGTTTAGGCGTGTGCGGATGCTATCTACAATATTTTGGGCAGTCTCGGCGTTGATGATGGGCGCTACCTCTACCTCTACATCAATCTGAACAGCGCTGTTACCACCGCGACTGCGGGCTTGTACTACGCGCACCACCCCCGGCATATCGGCAATGGCATTTTCGATACTATCGGCATTGAGGGGGGCGCTGTCTACCAATACTTTGATGGCCTGCCACAAAATATGAGTGGCAATAAAGCCGATTAGCCCCACAATAAAGAGAGCAGCCACGGCATCCATCCAAACTATGCCCAACTGAACGGCACCAAGGCTAATGATGACCGAGAGCGTGACACCAATATCTGAAGCAGTGTGATTGGCATCGGCAGCCAAAATATCTGAGTTTAGCTGTTTGGCTGCACGGCGTTCATAATAAGTAACGCCCACATTTATGATGAGTGTGCCCAGCAGTACCACAAACTGAAGCGGGCCAACCTGAGGATAGTAGCCGCTAAAGAGTCGCTCGATGGCAATTTGCAGCACTTCCCATGCAGTTAGCAGCAACAGCACGCCAATGATAAATACGCCAATGGTTTCGTAGCGTTCGTGTCCATAAGGGTGATCGCTGTCGGGTGGTTGGCTGGCAATACGGCCCGCCACCAAGCCCACTACATTCGAGGCACTGTCTACGGCGCTATGGATGCCATCTGCCACAATTGAAATTGTACCCGTTGCTAGGCCTACACTTATCTTCGCAATGGTGACGAAGAGATTTAGCCACAAAATGCGCCATAAAACAGTTGTGACAGTGAGCTGGGGTGATGTCATGAGTTTATCTTTCACAAACCCTTTACAATTTTTAGTCTTGAAAAAATAACTCTTTACGTTAATCAATTAAAGAGTGTATCAACACAATAAACACCAAAGCATCTTTCCATTAGCGTTTTCGAGGAGACCACTTTGATAATACTGCGATGGTTTGGGATAGCAACCTTGCTTGCTGTCTTGATTTCTATAGGGGTAGAGCCACACCCATCTATTGCACAAAGTGATGATGAGCAAATTGCCATTACTGGGCTAGATGCACCGGTTTTGGTGGCATATAACGATGCTGGTGTTCCCCATATTTACGCAGAAACCGCGCACGATTTATTTATGGCGCAGGGTTATGTAGAAGCAGCCGACCGCTTCTGGCAGATGGAATGGTGGCGGCATCAAAGCGCGGGCCGCCTGAGTGAAATTGTAGGAGAGTCTGCCTTTGAACAGGATAAATTCTATCGCGTTTTGAACTTTGAAGCGATGGCCAATGCGGCTATTGCCCAAACCAGCCTGCAAGATTTAGCGTTGCTGGATGCTTATGTTGCAGGCGTAAATGCCTATCTCGCCGATAAATTGCCCGAACAAGTGGCCATCGAGTATCAGTTGTTGGCAGAAAACGGCGTTGCGCTTGAAATTGAGGCATGGTCACGCCAAGACACTATCCGTTGGATGTATGTACAAGCGTTGGGGTTTTCTGAGAATTTTCAAGTCGAGATTGCACGCGCAGCATTAATCCGCGATTTAGGGCCGTTGGGTGCTTTAATTGTGCCGCCCTATCCTTATGATTTGCATCCCACCATCACAGAGCCGGGAGCGATAGATTATCGGCAACCACTCACCTCGCAAGCAATTTTGCCACTGCCTTTTACTTCTGCCGATCCGTTATTGATTCGGTGGGTCGGTAATCCTGTGTTGCCGTTTGGTGATGGTGCGGGGCGCGGCTCGAATGCGTGGGTCATTAGTGGCCAATTCACTGACACGGGCCTACCTTATGCCGCTAACGATCCCCACATTACCATTATGCAGCCGTCGGTGTGGTATGAGGTGGGTCTGTTTTGCACAACGATAAGCGCAACTTGCCCCTATCAAGTGTCGGGGTTCTCTCAGCCGGGTATACCGGGCGTATATTTAGGTAACAATTCGACCATTGCGTGGGGGCTTACCAATGCGGGCGTAGATGTGCAAGACCTTTATATTTTGCAGCTTAACCCTGATAACCCCCTACAATATTGGTTTGATGATGAATGGCGCAATTTTGAGGTGCGCTCAGAACAATTTGCGCTATCAAACAGCGAGCCTATTACTCACGACGTGTTAGATAGTGTCTGGGGGCCTGTTATTGCCGAAAACTATGAGACCGAGCAGCAAGTATTGGCTTTGCGGTGGGCAGCTTATGACAGCGCTAGCCCATTGGCGGCCTTGTTTACTTTGTTAAAAGCGCGAAATTGGGATGAATTTTTAGAAAGTGCCCGTCTTCAGCAAACACCTGTGATGAACTTCACCTATGCCGATGTTGAGGGCAATATTGGGTATCTGATGCCCGGACTTGTGCCCATTCGTGCTGAAGGGCATGATGGCCGCACTCCTATAGATGGCAGCACCAGCGCCAACACTTGGCAAGGCTTTATCTCTTTTGATGAATTGCCACGCTTGTTCAACCCGCCCGCAGGCTATATTGTTTCGGCCAACAATTCTATTGTAGGGCCAGATTATCCGTATCCGTTAATTGATGTGTATTCGTATGGCTATCGGGCGCGGCGCATCGAGACGATTATCCAAACCCACCCCACGGGCGTTTTCACAATGGATGATATGCGCCGCATTCAAGGCGACAACTATAACCAAAAGATCGAGTTTTTATTACCTGCCCTAGAGGCTATAGCATTTACTGATCCTATCGCTATAGAGGCGCTGGAATTTTTGCAAACATGGGATGGCTATAACGATGCCGACAGCCCTCAAGCGGCATTGTTTGCGGTGTTTTGGTATCAGTTGTTGCAATTGGGTTTTGTGGACGATTTGGGCACAGTGCCAGCCGGTGGTGGTGATTTAGAGTGGTATTTGATCAGTACCATTATTAACACCGATGCGATCCCATTTTGGGATAACAGCAATACACCCGATGTAGTTGAATCCCGTGAGGATATTTTGACACAAGCACTGGTAGCCGCATGGGAACAACTAACCGAGACATTGGGAGATGATCCTCAAGCATGGATGTGGGGAGATTTGCATACGGCGCGGTTTGCGGGCCGTCCCTTTGGCACGGGCCAAATCGGCGAGCTTGATGCGCGTTTTGTGATGGAAATTGGTGTTGGTGGCGGAGATTCGATTGTGAATGCAAACGGCTGGACGGCAAATGCTCCCTTTGATGTTACGCAAATTCCTTCAATGCGCCAAATCTATTCATTGGCTGATTGGGATGCTACTTTGCGAATTAATCCACCCGGCCAAAGTGGTGACCCCAACAGCCCCAACTATCAAGATCAGCTAGAGGCATGGGCAGTGGTAGATTATCGCACTGCACCGTTTTCGAAAGAGGCAATAGCGCCGACTATCGTAACCAGATGGCAACTGATACCTACTGAATAATGTGCAATTACTTTAAACTAAAAACCCGCCAAACGGCGGGTTTTTGTTGTGTTATTACTCAGATCAGTCTAGCCAGTAGATGGGTAGTGCAAATTTCAAATTTTGAGATTGGCCGTCAATAACCTCGCCGCCTTCAAAAATAGTGACGCGCTCGGTGGTGTCGAGATTGATAACTTGCAGGTTCAGATAATCTGGGCCACGCACACTGTCTTCTAAAATGACAAATTCAGCAATGGCGATTTCGTTACCATCTGGCGACAAAGCGGCAAATCCAGAGAAGTTGCCACGCCGCACGCGCACAGGGCTTAGCGTTTCACCAGTCATGTCAATGGTGAACAGTGAGTTTTCGCTTCCACCCGATACATACACCAAGCGGTTGCCATCGGGGGTGAACTGTAAGAACGTGAAGATGTCGTCACGTCCGCCTGCGGCAATCACAATTGGATCGGCAGTAGGATTATTCAGGTCGTAGAAATTCAGACGGCTTTGCTTACCGTCTGGATCAGTGACCACCACCATCAGCCAACGACCATCAGGCGAAATGCGGGTAGGTTGGTTGCCAGTGTTGCTGCCATCTACACCCGGAATCACGACTTGGCGCGAGACCAAAACGCGAGTTTCGCCAGTGGTAATGTCATACGCATTTAAGCTGACGGTTTCGAGCGTGAAGCCATCTGGAATGGTATAGAACAAGGTGTTGCCATCCGTCGAAAAGAAGAAACGATTGGCTTCAGTAGATTGGGGGAAGGCCCCCGGCGATTGAACACTAAAAATGAGTTCGACCGAGCGTGTTTGTGGGTTAATGCGATACACGTTTTGGGTGCTGCTGCCAGTGCAACGCGACACCAAACCCAACCACAACTGACCATCGGGCGCAGTTGTGATATTGGCATTGAGATAGCGGCAACCGTCTTCGGCAAAGAATGAGGTTAGCTCGCGGTCGGTGTTGCCATCCCAAAACGACACTGCCACTTCATCGGCTTCGCTGCGGTCGTCGGTGAAGAAGCGCACAAACGCAACCCCATCGGCGGCTTGCTCGAAGGCGACTACAATGCGCTCGGTAAATAGTTCGCTGAAGTCACTGGTGCTGACAATTCGTAACAGACCATCGGCAAAACCAACATTGAAAGCGCGTTCATACTCGATAAAGGTCATATAACTGCTGTCGGGTGCAAAGTTCAAAATGCCATTGCCACCAATGCAGCCAATGGGTTGGAAGCGTTCGTTTACCTCTTGGGGGGTTGCGCCCTCAGTCGAAACATACAAGCTAGAGGTTACACCACCCACGATGCCTTGATAGATAGCGATCAAACGGCCATCCGGCGAAACGCCGTTGGGGCCGCAAACTTGTACCCGCGACGAACCCGATAGTACATCTGAAACGGGGGTCAGTGTGCCATTGCCGTTGATGTAAGCCAGCTGCCCCGGATTATTGGCAGCCAATTGGCCGGGTGTTACTGCGTCAGCAGTCCAAACCAAAATGCGCGAGTTTTCATCAGCGCGGGTGGCGCTTGTGCCCGTAAGGGGAGCATCATCGGCATGGCTCATGGGGGCAAGCACCAACCCAACGGCCAACACCAATCCAAGTATTAAAGCGATTTTCAGCATAGATTTCATAGTCACTCCTAAAAATTTTGCTCTCGAAAAACCACTTTCCATAGTAACTGTTTTTTAAGGGTTGATCAAAGTGGAACTTTACATTTTTTGATAGTTGAAATAAGCCCGTCTTTAGCGAATGATTAAAATATTTTGCTTGAAATACCATATTGCTTATAATTTATCAGGTTATATCGAGATAAACTTTTAGGAGTATGAAGATGCGAAAACTATTTTTACTGATGTTGCTGATCATTGTTATGATGATCCCCTCAGTTTTACCCTCTCAATCTTCTATATCTGTCCTTGCCCAAGACGACGATACGCTGACATTGCCCGGCCTACAAGGCGAAGTGGTGGTGCGCTATGACAGCATGGGGATTCCACATATCTATGCGGATAGTGTGAGCGATCTGTTGATGGCGCAAGGTTTTGTCGAGGCTAGTCATCGCTGGTGGCAGATGGAATGGTGGCGGCATCAAAGCGCCGGACGCTTGTCTGAAATTGTGGGCGATAGCCTTGTAGGGACAGATACATTCTTACGGACATTGGGCTTTCAGCGTGCTGCCGAAAAAGATTACGAGGTACTATCTGAAGAAGGCCGCGCTGCCCTAGATGCCTATGCTGCTGGTGTAAATGCCTATCTTGCTGATAAAACGCCTACCGAACTAGCAGTCGAGTATGGCTTTTTGGCCCAAGCCGGACTTACATTTGAGATTGAGCCATGGACACCCCTCGACAGCTTGCGTTGGTTAAAGGTCATGTCGTTTAGCTTGTCCGGCAATTTTCAAGATGAAATTGAACGTGCGTTTTTGCGCCAAGCCAATCCGCTTTTGCCCTTGTTGTTGCTACCAGAATATGACTTTGAGCAGTTTCCGGCCATCATTGAACCCGGTGGGGTTAACTATCGTAACGAGGCCATGACCAACTTGCCCGATGTGTCGCGTTTTGATGGTGCATCTGTAAGCCTTGTAGGAAATGTGGATTTGGCCGATCCAAATATATCGCCCTTTGGTCGTGGGCACGATATTGGCTCTAATTCATGGGTTATTAGCGGCGATCTGACCGATAGCGGCACACCCTATTTAGCCAATGATCCTCATTTAGGTATTCAAATGCCTTCCATCTGGTATGAAGTAGGTTTGCATTGCAACACAGTCAGCGAAGTGTGCCCTTATGATGTGGTCGGTGTGGGCTTTGCGGGCTTACCGGGTATTGTGATCGGCCACAACGCCAATATTGCATGGGGCTTTACCAACGTAGGAACCGACGTGCAAGACTTGTATATGTTGGAAGTGAATCCCGATAATCCACTTCAATATATGCTCGATGGCGAATGGGTTGATTTTGAAGTTATCAACGAAACGATTGCTGTCAATGGTGGCACAACCATAACTGTACCTGTGCGTGTGTCGGTGTGGGGCCCAGTCATTAGTGAAGTGGTGGGACTGCCCGCAGATATGGTATTGGCCCTGCGTTGGACAGCCCTAGATGCCAACACCAACTTTGAATCGCTGCTGGCGCTTAATCGTGCGTCCAACTGGGAAGAGTTTAGGGCTGCCCTTAGCCTTTTTGATGTACCAGCTCAAAATATCATTTATGCCGATGTAGACGGCAATATTGGCTATCAGATGCCCGGCAGAACTCCCATCCGCGCCGAAGGTCACGATCCTCGTATTCCAGTAGATGGCAGCACTAGCGCCAATGCTTGGCAGGGCTTTGTGCCTTTTGATGAGTTGCCGAGCCTCTATAATCCTGAGGCAGGATATATTGTCACGGCAAATAATTCAGTGGTGGGGCCAGACTATCCTTACTACATTACCGCCGACTGGGACTATGGCTATCGAGCGATGCGGATTGAGCAGATGATCCAAAATGATGCCGATGGTGTGATCACAGTCGAAGAGATTATGGCTATGCAAAACGATAACTATAATCTAAAAGCCGATTTCTTAATCCCTGCCCTCGAAAACCTAAACCTTGAAGGCGACTTGGGCGATTATGTGACATGGCTAGCGGGTTGGAATCGGCAGAACGATGTTGATAGCGGCGAGGCCTTATTGTTTGAAGCCTATTGGATTGAATTATTGCGCGTTATCTTTGCCGATGATTTGGGTAGCATTCCTACTCTCAATAGTCGGTCGTGGTACATTGTCAGCGAGATGATAGCCAATCCTACCAATCCGCTTTATGGGCGCATAATTGACAACGCCAGTACTGACGAAGTTGAAACACTCGATATGTTGATGGCGCAGGCGCTAGAGCAAGCAGTAGCGCGGATCATCGAGTTACAAGGCCCAGATCGTTCGGCATGGGCATGGGGCAACTTGCACATCGCCTATTTCCGCGCCACACCGCTTGGTCAAGGGGGCATTGATCCCCAATTCGATCCCATCTTAGATTCGTTGTTTAATGCCCGCATTGGCACACCGGGCGGTAGCGCCATTGTCAATGCCATAGGCTTTAATACCGATTTCGAAGTGGGGGGCTTGCCTAGCTTCCGCCAAATTCTGATCCCCTCAGATTGGGATGCATCAGTACGGATTAACACACTAGGGCAAAGCGGCAACCCACAAAGCCGTCATTATCGTGATCAAATGGAGATGTGGGCTGCGGGTGAATATCACCCCGACTGGTTTAGCTTTGCTGCCGTAGAGGCCGATACCCGCGCCACATGGACACTTGTCCCCGCCGAATAGTTTTTCATTGCTTAAGGTCTGCCGTGGACCAATGCCCACGGCAGACTTGTCATCCCACCTAGCTAAACAAACTGGCTATCCGATCTCAACAGTTTTGTGACATTCGTCTGTTGGCAAAATTGGGTATGATCGGTCATAGTAAAGAGGTTATTGTTTATTGTGATGGGTATTGAAAGCAGAATTTAAAATGTCGGAGCAGCCGCTTTCAGCAGCCGAAGTGTTTGATAAGATTGGGCATGAAGGGTTTCAACGACTTGTTCATGGGTTTTATCAACGAGTAGCAACCGATGATTTGCTGCGGCCAATGTATCCAAGTGGCGATTTAGAACCTGCTGAACGGCGCTTGCGTCAGTTCTTAGAACAATATTTTGGTGGCCCCACAACATATTCTGAGCAACGTGGACATCCGCGTTTGCGAGCGCGTCATTTGCGCTTTCCAATTGATGTCAATGCACGCAATCGGTGGGTAGAATTAATGGTGTCTGCGCTTGAAGCAGCAGCCCTGCCCGATGAAGTAACACTCATCATGCGTGATTATTTTGAAAATAGCGCGACTTTTTTAATCAATCAATTACCCGATATGGGCAGTATTACTACCCAACCACCACAAGCATAGGATAAGGCATTTATAATGGCCAAAAGACCGCAACAATCCGCGACACTTTTTGAGCAAATTCAATATTGGGTGGATGGCCTGCCGCGTGGGGCCCGCATTGGCCTAAATGCCTTCATCTCGTTGATGGTGATGGTAGTGTTGGGCTTGCCGATTGTGTTAATTACGGCAGGTAGCCAAGTGAACCAAGTGGACTCTGGCGAGGTGCTTTATATCCCGACCATTGCAATTGCTGTGCTTTGGCTAGTGGTATACGGCTTTGGCTGGCGCGCACTGGTCGGCTTTGATATAGACTTGGATACCGAATGGCGTGCCGATCGCTCGGCCGTGATGATGGTTTTAGTAGGGGCGGCTGCGTTTTTGTTCATATTCTTTGGCTGCATCTTTGGCTTATTATTTGCCAATTTCTTATAAGATATGCTACTAAAACTGCTGTTGGTAGGAATGGGTGGGTTTGTAGGTGCTAATTTGCGCTATCTAACCAGCCTTGCCCTGAAAAACAGCAACTTTCCGCTTGCTACCTTTGTTGTAAATATTGTCGGCTGTTTTGGTTTGGCACTATTTATAACGATTTTAGACCAACGTCTCACGCTGGCCCCCAACCTGCGGCTTTTGATCGGTACTGGCTTTATTGGTGCACTAACCACCTTTAGCACCTTTAGCTTTGAGGCCATTAATCTGATTGAGCGTGGCGATTGGCTGGTGGGTGTAGCCTATATAATGTTTAGCCTTGTTTTGGGGCTGGGCATGACCATAGCAGGATTGTGGGTTGGCAGCTATCTATAGCGCCAGCAACGAAAACACAACCCGAATGCTAATCCACACACATATAGCGCTAATCACAGGAAAAATAGCATAAAACAAGAGCCGACGTAGTATGGCACGGCGCTTGATGCGCTTTTCTGCGTTTTTGGGTTGCCAGCCTATGTGCGGGGTCAAATAGCCCTGCAAAGCTGCATAACAGTCTTCGGCGTGCTCAAGCTCTATACTGCGAAGCACAACAAGTTTGGGGGGGCGCGGATCATCCCCGATAGAGGTAGGCCGTTCTTTTAGCCAGATAATGGCGACTGTACCATTGACGACACTACACGCGACGATTTGATGATAGGGAATAGTGCGGTTGAAGTAGCGTACGGGTTGGTACAGGTATAATGTATCTTCCCCTAATAGAATCCCTGCTTGACGCTTAAAACTGTAGAGTAACCACCAAACGGCAGGGCCTGATGCAAGTATCAATGGCAACAAAAGTGCTGTCAAAACCCATCCGCGTTCTAAGCCTGCTAGCAACGCCATAGGTGTACCAACCCCAGCTAGCCCGACCCCGCCCAATGTCATCCAGCGTGCTGATGTGGTATTTTCAATATAGGGGCGATACATCTTTGCATCACTAGGCGCGTTATACCCCAATAAAGCCAGCATATTTATAGCAGCTCCTAGCGAAATGGCCAAAAGCGCCATAAGCCACGCCGCCGATATGCTAAAAACGCCTGATAAGCTACACTCATGTCGGGTGCTTCATCAGTTTTAGCTACACTAGTTGCGTGTTCGATCAGGGCAAGTGGAAATTGACTGTTTAGGGCGTTAGGGGTAATCAGCCAACTGTAGCCGTTTTGTGCTTGATGCAAAGGAAAACGCGCTGTTAACGTGGTTTGGGGTTGATAGTTTAGGCTGGTTGCATCAAAAACAATGATGTATTGATGGCGGGCGGGCATGGCAAACAGTCGCAAAAACCCATCATAGCCATAAAAAGCCTTGCGCTGCCCAAATGGGCCCCGTTGCAACACAAAACCATTGTTTTGCAGCCAAAAGCCACTGGCAAATGGCGTGGGCAATAGGCTGTTGAGTATCGCTAAAAGTGCCAAGCCCAATAGTAAGGCTCCTGCTAGCGGTGCATTAAGCAGCGTCCATAATGTCAGCCCACTACCCATATAAAATACCACCACTAGGGGCTGTATAACCCGCAAGCGGTAAAAAGTTGCGTCGAGACGAGTCGTCGTAGTAGGCATCAGGCAAAATAGGCCAGTGCCAAGCGCAGGCGTTCTTCGACATCTTGGGGTGTGGTGGGTGGAATAGATTGCAGTGCTGTTTGGGCCTCGACAATGCTATAGCCCAAAGCTGTTAGCGTGGCTAATACATCGGCATCTACATCACTAACGGGCGAAACTGCTTCCAGTACGCTAGCCCGGATTTTATCTTTCAATTCAAACACAATTTTTTGGGCCGTTTTTTTACCAATGCCGGGCACTTGGGTTAACAGTTCGGCGTGTTCGGTGGCAATGGCGCGGCGCAATTGATCGCGGTTAAGTGTACTGAGAATGGTCATGCCCAACTTGGCCCCGATACCACTTACGCTGGTTACAAGCCGAAATAGCTCGCGCTCATCGGCATCGGCAAAGCCATATAAGCTCAGATCATCTTCGCGCACTGCCAAATGCGTAAACAACAGCACACGATTATCGGCATCTACTTGTTGGCGGGCGGCGCGGGTAACATTGACGCGCAAGCCAATGCTGCTGCCCACTAGCACCACTAAGGCATCGCTGGTGCTTTCAATTACTTCTCCAGAGACCACATCAATCATAATCTAGTACCCCAAGCGGTTTAAGCGCGTCATTTGTAAATGGGTAATGGCGACGGCCAAGCCATCGGCGGCATCATCGGGTTTAGGAATGTTCTCTAGTGCTAGCAAATGCCGAATCATTTCTTGCATTTGGTTTTTATCGGCATTGCCATAGCCAGTGATAGTGCTTTTGATGATGGGGGGCTGATACTCGCCAACGATAAGCCCGGTTTGGGCCAAGGCCAGCAACAATACGCCGCGTGCTTGTGCCACTTTAATGCCTGTTGTTACGTTTTTGCCGAAAAAGAGTTCTTCAATAGCGGCTTCGTCGGGCTGATAGGTGGCGAGGCACGCATTGAGTTGCTGATATAAATCGAGCAGACGCTCCGGCATAGGGGTATGGGCTTGGGTGCTAAAGACCCCATACGCCACCGCTTCTAAGAAGCCGTCAGGATACTCGCGCACCAGTCCATAGCCTGTGCGGGCGGTGCCGGGGTCTAAGCCAAGAATTAACATTGGCCTATTCTTCGGCCAATGCTGCCATGGCTTCTTCTGTCAGGTTCAAATTGCTAGAGACACTTTGAATATCGTCTAGTTCTTCTAGCTTTTCAATTAATTTGATAACTTGCAAGGCTTCATCGGTCGAAACTTCGACCTCATTTTGCGGAATCCATGTGAGCTTGCTATCTAGCACTTCATAGCCTGCATCGTTTAGGGCTTTGACCACCACATGTAGCTCGGTGCGGGGGGTATAAATGATGATGACATCTTCTTCTGATTCCACATCATCTGCACCCGCTTCGGCTGCTTGCAAAAATACTTCATCAAAATCTGCACCTTCGCTATTAATTTCGATGTAGCCCTTTTGATCGAACTGCCACAGTACCGCGCCACTGCTGGCCAAATTTCCATTAGAGCGATTGAAGGCGTGCTTAATCTCGGCGAGAGTGCGGTTGGTGTTGTCGGTCATGGTTTCGACAATAATGGCGACCCCACCGGGCCCATAGCCTTCATAAGTAATCTCTACATAGGCCGCACCGTCATCGCCAACGCCTGCACCTTTGTTAATGGCGCGTTGAATATTTTCTTTGGGCATATTGGCGGCTTTGGCTTTTTCGACCGCGATCCGTAGACGGGGGTTGCTGTCTGGATCGCTGACACCGCCACCTTCGCGCACAGCGGTTACAATCTCGCGCACGATGCGGGTAAAAATTTTGCCACGTTTAGCATCTTCAGCGCCTTTTTTGCGCTTAATGGTTGACCATTTACTATGACCAGACATAACACTTTGCCTCGCAGGTATTGATTATTCTAGGATTGGGCCATTATATCAGCCCCTTAAAATGCCTTGCAAGAGACGCTTATATTGCCTTGTTTAGGGCGCAAAGCCCCAGTTGTCGAATGGGCGACACCCGCCCGCTGGATCGTAGCAAGCCGAGACAGGGTCTGGGATGCCTTCGGGCGTAAAGCGGTTTTCGTCAATGTCGTTTAGGTTCACTTCATAGCCTTGTTGGGGCAATACACAGTTTACACCACTGCCCGGAATGGGAGCAGGGCGTGTTTGGGTCAAGGGTTGGGTCGGATTATAGTAGTTATAGACAATGCGATTTACATGGGCAAACATATCCCATTTAAACGAGTCAAAAAGCAAGCCTTCGCCATTGCGTCCGCCCGCTTCCCATACATACATTGCTAATATATAATCGCCGCCGGGGGTCATCACAATACCAGCATCGCCAGAAGTATCATTTACATAGCCGACCTTATGAGCAATATCTGTGCCTTCGGGCACGCCCAATTCCATCATGTTTAAAAAGTGTGTGCCGCGCATCAGTTCTACCATCTGCTGGCATTCGGTTTGTGTAATTTCGCCCTCGAAAATGGTTTGCAAACCACTGCCGTGCATGGCACAGTCATAGATATTCATCATTAG
>CAZLPC010000022.1:0-15848 GCA_964561305.1 uncultured Anaerolineae bacterium | reverse complement strand
TCACAGATTAGAAAAACTGAAATATAATTACAATACGATCCATTTCAATGACTTTGCCTGTCAAAAAGTTGGTCTCGCCGATAAAGTCGGCCACAAACCGATGACGCGGTGCTTCATAAATGTCGCTGGGTGTACCCACTTGCAACAAATTGCCCTCGTTCATGACTGCGATACGGTCGGCCATCACCAAGGCTTCTTCTTGATCATGCGTGACATATACAAATGTGATGCCCAGTTGCGCTTGCATAGACTTCAACTCATATTGCATCGAGCGCCGCAATTTTAGATCAAGTGCCCCCAACGGCTCATCTAAAAGTAATACAGCCGGACGCTTCACTAATGCCCGCGCCAAGGCTACTCGTTGCTGTTGCCCGCCGGACAACTGGTGGGGTTTACGATCAGCAGTGGCCGTCAATTGCACAAGCGCTAACATTTCATAAGAGCGCTGCAAAATTTCTTTGCGTGTTAGCTTTTCCATTTTTAGCCCAAATGCTACATTTTGCAGCACGGTCATGTGCGGAAACAGCGCATAGTCTTGAAATACAGTATTAACGGGGCGATGAAAAGGCGGCACACCACGCACACTTTTTCCCCGAATCAAAATATCCCCCGACGACGGCTCTTCAAAGCCAGCAATCATACGCAAGCTGGTGGTTTTGCCACAACCACTAGGGCCCAGCAAGGCGAAAAACTCGCCACGCCGAATGTCTAATGACACATTATTGACCGCGCGCACAGGTTGTCCATTTTGGGTGATGCGGCGCTTGCCAAATTCTTTGGTTATGTTTCTTAACGAAACATCAATTTCTTCCATCGCATGTTACTCCTTTTTTCCTTGAGGAAAAAACTGCCGACCCGACCAGTGGCGCGTCGGCATAAAACCCCTCGTTAGTTAATGTTAAATAATGCTAAATAGAGCGTTGGTCTAGAACCCAACGCTTAAGATAATTTCATCCCATGCGTCTAAGATGGGTAGTTCTAGATCTGGATTGTTGATGATGAAGTACAAACGCTCGATGACTTCGGGCGCAAGATAAACGGCTGGATTTTCTAAAATTTCAGGATCAACCAAGCCAAGATCTAATACACGCTGGTTGGGCGTAGCATAGACCAAATAGTTGCTGATGTCTGCGGCCACATAGGGATCCATTAGAAAATCTATGAAGGCGTGAGCCAACTCTGTATTACGCGCACCCGTCGGAATACTTACTGAGTCAATGTAAACATTGGCCCCTTCTATGGGAATGACATAGCTGAAGTTATCGCATTGGCAGGCATCCAACAATTGATAGGCCTCGCCACTATACATAATGGCCATGTCTACTTCGCCAGTTTCCATCAACTGAATTGCATCTACTGAGGCAATGGTACGGACATTGCCGCCGTTCTCAATCAAATAATCTCGCGCTTCTTCAATTTGATCTTCATCCTCAGGGTTGGGCGGATACCCCAACATCAGCAAGCCAGTTGCTAGTATCACGGGCGATTCATCTAACCATGCAACAGGGCCATTGTGGTTAAACATATCGTCCCAACTGTCTACATCACCCTCAACCCGATCGGTGTTATAGGCTAGGCCGGTTGTGCCCCACAGATAAGGAATTGAGTATTCATTTTCAGGATCAAAAAATTCGCCCAAAAATTGCTCAGAAATATTGGCAAAATTAGGTAACAAACTGAAGTCGAGTGGCACAAGATAGCCCTCTTCAATCATGGCTTCGGTTACATAATCGCTGGTAAACACAACATCATAACCGGGGTTGCCTTCGCGCAGGCGTGTAACAATGACATCGGCGGTGTCATATACATCATAATTGACGGTTACATCGCACAGGCTTTCAAATGTGGGGATTGTTTCTTCGCCAATATAGAGCGACCAGTTGTATACATTTAGGGTTTGGCCAGCAAATTCTTCGGGGCACTGCCATTCGATGCCGTCTTGGGCGTTTGCCGATGGCGTTGCGGTAGACGAAAAAGGCAATATGCCCCCCAACAAAGATACGAGCAACACAATAATCAACAGATGTTTCATGGTATAGTTCCTCCTAAACTAATTAAAACATGAGGCATGGCTTACACTTGCCTTGAATAACGAGCTTGAACAATCAACGAAATAGCAACGAGTAAAATCGAAACCGTGATCATCAATGTCGAGATTGCATTGATTTCCGGGGTAACTGTCTGTTTTAGCAAGCCATATACAAAAATGGTGAGCGTGTCGGTGTTAAGGCCTTTGGTGAAAAAACTGATGACATAATCATCGAGGGATAAGGTAAAAGCCAGCAACGCGCCACCCAAAATGCCCGGCAGCGCCAACGGAAATGTAACACGCATAAAGGCTTGCAAATTGTTTGCGCCCAAGTCGCGGGCGGCTTCTTCTAGGTTTTGGTTCATAGACATAAGCCGCGCCCACACAATCACCGCCACATAAGAGATGTTGAATGTGACATGGCCGATGACCATCGTCATAATGCCAAAACTTAGACCCAACGGATTGCCAAAGGTTTCTTCCCAAAAATTATTGATATAGGCAAAGCCGCGATTGAAAAAAATAAGTAAGGATATGCCCTGTGCAATTTCAGGAATGGCTACTGTAATATACAATACCCCTAACAGCAGCGACTTACCCCAATAGCGCCCACGCGCCAAACTAAGTGCACAAGCCGTGCCAATAACGGTGGCGATGATGGTTGCTATTGCACCCACGCGCAACGATACTTCTAGGGCTTCTAGCATTTCTTCAGTAGAAAAACGCGACTCGCCACCAACAATGTTATTCGAGATGTTTTCATACCACTGGGTACTAAATCCATGCCATGTGGAAGTAGAACGCGAGTTATTGAACGAGAAAAACACCAACACAAAAATGGGCATCCATAAAAAAATATAGCCACCCAACACAATGGCACTTAGTACAACACTACCCAACCGCCGTACTGTTTTATCACGCAAGAGACGTATGTTTTCTGGTAGCCACAACAACAGCCGCAAATTGGAAGCAGTATTGATGGCCGGATCGAACAGTCGACTAAATTGTGGCACCCCGATGGCTTGCATTAGAGTGAAACGTTTGGTGGCCTTATCCCCACGAGTAGGGGCAGTGGGGCGCTCTAAAAAGATGGCATAAACAAGTAACAACACGGTTACGATAGCCATTAGCACCATTGAGGTTGCTGCACCGCGGGGCCAGTGGCCAGTGCCACTAAAATTGCGGGCAATTAAGTTGCCAATCATGCGCCCTTCGATACCCCCCAACATGTCGGGCGTGACATAAGAACCGACAGAAGGCACAAATACCAAGATACAGCCTGCCAATACACCCGGCACTGTCAACGGAAACAACACCTTGCGAAAGGTCGTGAAGTCGTTGCCACCAAGATCTTGCCCGGCCTCGACTAACTTAAAATTGAAACGGGCCAAAGAGGCATAAATAGGCAAAATCATAAAAGGTAAAAAGCCATAAACCAGCCCTAAAATAACGGCATCGCGTGTTAACAATAGGGTCAATGGCTCTTGAATCAGTTTAAGGTCTAATAATAAATTGTTGATTAAGCCTTCTTTGGCTAGCAAAACACGCCACGCATAAGTGCGCACAATGAAGTTTGTCCAAAAGGGCAACACCACCAAAAAGAGCGCAATTTGACGCATAGCGTTGGTGCGGCGGGTGCTAATAAAATAGGCGATTGGATAGCCGAGCAGTAAGCAAATAATAGTTGTATAGGCCGCAATTTCAAACGAGCGTTGAAAAACTTCCCAATAAAGGCTTTCGGTAACATAGATGTAGTTTTCGCGGGTGAAGGTTGTGTCTATAGTGTTGCGGGGCCCACGCGAATAAAAGCTGTACTGTAGTACAATCAACAGCGGTGCAAAGAAGAATATGAGGAGCCATAAAATAGTTGGTAGGGCCAATAAAAAACCCTGTGAGGAGTGTTTGCGCTCGTTCACCACTGTTTCTTCTAGTTAGATTAATTAAACGTCGTCAGAAAAAACGGACATTGGTTAAAAATGTCATCATCGGGAATCCAAATTTCTCAATTGGTTGAGATGTGTATGATTAATGGTATAACACATTTATCCTGAGGATAAAATGCCGAATGACGGGCTTTACAGAACTGACAAATACACCTATTAATCCTTGACAGACCTAATAGACATTTTTGTATCTTAAGCCTTAAATAATTTTGTTTAGTCTTTTATTCGCGATTACTGATTTAAGACAAAGATCAATTCTTCTATTTCTTCGTGACGCGTAGCGGCAAAACCACTATCTCTGCCATCAAGTACAAACCCGCATTTTTCAAGCACACGCCGCGAGCCAATATTATCTGCGGCAACACGCGCATGGAGGGGGCGTGCTTCAATCAGGCCAACAAATTGTCCTAGTGCTTTTGTAGCGATACCTTTTCCCCAATAATCCTTGCCCAGCCAATAACCAACTGAGGGCTTATCGAATTGCTCAAAATGCGCCATATAGCCCGCTACTTGCCCCTGATACAAGATAATTTGATTAAAATTGGCGCTGTTTTGTAACACTTTCTTCCAATGTTGCATAAAGGCCACTTTATCAGTTGGGTCTTCGGCAGTAAAAGCTGCCAAATAGTTGGCTTCTGGGTCTTGTTGTTGCTGAAACAAAATTGGAAGATCGCTAACAAGCATGTTTCGTAAAGTTACATCACCCATGTTTTTTTGCTTTCTGATGCGCGGCAACAACTGTTTCATACACCGCTAGTGTTTGGGTAGCGGTTTTGTCCCATGTAAAAGTTTGGGCATGTTTCAGGCCGCGTTCCCGCAAGGTTTGGCGCTTGTCTTCGTTCGTCAGAAGCAGGCGAATGTGCTCGATAAGTTGTTGCACATTTAATGGATCAAAAATCAATGCGCCATCAGTTACTACCTCTGCGAGTGATGTAGCCGCGGACGATATAACGGGCGCACCACAGGCCATCGCTTCTAATGGAGGCAGCCCAAATCCTTCAAAGCGTGACGGAAACACAAAGATATGCGCCAAATTGTAAAACGATACCAAATCTGCTTCTGAGACATAGCCAATAAATTGCACGGCATCGGCAAGGCCCAATTCTTGAATGCGTTGTTCAGCCTTTTCACGTTCGGACATGATTTCAGGTTTGCCAATTTTAAGTAGACGGGTATCAGGAAATTCTTTATTGATAACACCAAAGGCCTCAATCAGCGCCATAAAGTTTTTGCGGGGTTGCTCCGAGCCCGTGTAGACAAGATAACGATGCCTAGCAGGGTTGAGATGATGGGCGGTCAAAAATTCATTATCTAGAGGTTTGACACTAAATAAGTCGTGATCCACTGCTAAATGAATAACACTGACGCGCTCGGCTTCTACTCTGGCATCGTTCACCAAAAAATTAGCTAAGAACTGCGAGTCTGTAATAATATGGCTTGCCCGCCGAAAGGCCTTAACGCCCAGATCTTCAAACCACCGATCTACAATATGGGTTGGAATAGCCATTTCAGGATCATGGCGCAGCAAATAAGTCAGCGGGCCATGCGTCGTAACTACGCTGGGCTGAATATTTTGAAAGCGCAACACGGTAGCCATACTTTCGGTGGTAAGATGATGAACTGAGGCTTCGATTTTGGGTACACGGATAGGATAATGTCCCATAAATGTTTCTACATCATAGCCAATGGTGCGGGTTATTTTGGCAAGGGGCGCGGGTAACTTGGGGTCTATAAACTGGGTATGGGTCTCTACGCCTTGTTTTTTTAAGAAATCAATAATGGTTGAGGAATAGCGCCCTAGGCCTGTAATGGATTTGCTGCGTTCAACAATAAAATTTACTTTCATCAACAATACCTCATCATGGTATACAGTAAGCACCTCCATTTTAGCCAAGCTAAGTGACATGCTTGATTGTAGGTTCTAACAAAACTTACGTTAAGTTTGACGCATAATGCCCCAATGAGCAAGATTGAGAAGCGTGTTCCTCTTTAAGAATGAATTTATATGCACCTTATTGAAGTCATGTTATTGTAACCTGTTATGAGAGCACAATCGGTGCTAAAGTGGGGAATGCCAACTAGATAGGGTAGCATAACAAGGACACACAAGGTGCAAATCTATAACAATATTGTCGAGACTATCGGCAACACACCATTAGTACGATTAAACACAATTGCAAGCGGCGTTGAGGCGCAACTGATTGCTAAGGTCGAGTTTTTTAATCCCGGCGGATCGGTTAAAGATCGTATCGGCATTCAAATTATTGAAGATGCCGAAAAAGAAGGCCTTCTAAAACCGGGTGGAACAATTGTAGAAGCCACATCGGGCAATACGGGGGTGGGGTTGGCTATTGCAGCGGCCTTGCGCGGCTATAAGTGTATTTTCGTGCTGGCCGATAAGCAATCGCAAGAGAAAATTCAGGTATTGCGAGCTTTTGGGGCGCGGGTCATTGTCACCCCCACCAATGTTGAACCCGACGATCCACGTAGCTATTATAGTGTGGCCCGCCGTATGGTCGAAGAAACCCCCAACGCCATTTTGGCCAACCAATATCACAACCCTTCAAACCCTAAATCGCACTATTTAACCACTGGCCCTGAAATTTGGGAACAAACCAATGGCAAAGTGGATGCTGTTGTTATCAGCATGGGGACAGGCGGCACAATTACAGGCGCAGCCCGCTATCTTAAAGAGAAAAACCCCAATATTCAAATTGTGGGTGTTGACCCAGTTGGCTCCATTCTCTATGAGTATTTTCACACTGGCCAAATTGGCGAGGCACACACCTATTTAACCGAAGGGGTCGGCGAAGATTTTATCCCCAGTGTGTATGACTTTTCGGTGATTGATGATGTGGTGCAAGTAAGCGACCGCGAGTCGTTTTTGATGACGCGGCGTTTGGTGCGCGAAGAAGGGATTTTTGCGGGGGTATCATGCGGCAGCGCCGTTGCGGGCGCTATCAAATATGTTCGCAAAGAGCAACTTGGCCCCGACAAGATAGTGGTGGTAATTTTGCCTGATTCTGGCACGCGCTATTTAGGCAAGGCGTTTAATGATGATTGGATGCGCGAAAATGGCTTTTTAGAGCCAGTTTGGATTGGTGCATCAGTTGAGACATTGCTCGATCAACGTCCGCCACACCCCCTGATTTTGGCCACCTGTGAAGAGAGCATTGGCAGCGTGGTTGATAAAATGCGTAAGAATGCTATTTCGCAGTTGCCAGTGCTGAATGACGAACACAAGTTATTGGGCTTGGTGCAAGAAGTGGATTTGCTAGACTATATGCTGAAGAATAATCCGCAAGAAGCGGTGAATGTATCGCTAGAAGATGCCGATGTGATTACATCTGACACGACCACGGTTCGGCTTTCAACCCCTCTTGAATCTCTGAAGTCGATCTTTAACACCCAATCGGTAGTGATTGTTGAAGATGCAGGACGTGTGCTGAATATCATCACTAAAATTGATCTCATTGATTTCTTGGCCAAGACAGCAGGGTAGGGCAATGGGCGAGTATTATCATGACCAAACACAAGCGGTTCATGCTGGCGTAGAGCCAGAGCCGATTACAGGGGCCATTATGACCCCTATCTTCCAAACCTCGACGTATGTGCAGGCTGCACCTGCTGACCACAAAGGCTATGAGTATAGCCGCACCGATAATCCTACCCGTACGGCCTTGCAAAACGCATTGGCTGCCCTAGAACACGGGCGCTATGGGCTGTCGTTTTCAAGTGGTATGGCTGCCATTGATACATTGATGCGCTTGTTAAAACCTAATGACCATATCATAGCGGGTAACGATGTTTATGGCGGCACATATCGCTTGTTCGAACGCATATTAACCAAGTTTGGCTTGCATTTCAGCTGGGTAGACTTAACCGATCTGGGCGCTGTAAAAGCAGCAATAACGCCCCAAACGCGCATGATCTGGCTAGAAACACCCACCAACCCCAACATGCGCCTAGCCGACATTGCTGCGATTAGTGGGCTTGCGCCGTCGGGAGTGTGGGTAGTGGTGGATAACACCTTTGCAAGCCCCATGTTGCAAAAACCACTTACGTTGGGGGCCGATTTTGTTGTGCATAGCACCACTAAGTATTTGGGCGGCCACAGCGACGTTGTCGGCGGTGCGATCATCACCAATCTGGAAGAGTCGTATCAGGACTTGAAGTTCTTGCAAAACGCTATTGGCGCTGTTCCGGGCCCAATGGATTGCTTTTTGACCTTGCGCGGCATTAAAACGCTGGCCATTCGGATGGAGCGCCATAGCCAAAATGCCCTACACATCGCCCAATCCCTAGAAGCGCATCCGCGTGTCGAGCGTGTGTTGTATCCTGGCCTTGCCAGCTTTTCACAACATGAACTGGCCAAACGCCAAATGTCGGCTTTTGGCGGCATGATTAGTTTCATCATCAAAGGTACAGAGGCTGAAGCGCGGGCGATCTCATCGCGCACAAAGATTTTCGCACTGGCCGAGAGCTTAGGCGGTGTAGAAAGCTTGATCGAGCATCCCTATAGCATGACCCACGCCAGCACTGCCGATAGCGAGATTGCTACCGATCCGCGTTTAGTGCGCCTAAGTGTTGGCATCGAAAATGTGGAAGATTTGCGCGACGATATTTTGCAAGCATTACATAACAGCTAAGTAATTGAGGTCGGAATGAAGCAACTTCGACAATCGGAAATGTTGCTTGGGTTGCTAGCGGTGCTGCTGCTGGCGTTGCTGTGGCGTTTATGGATCATTCAAGATGATCATCACATCGCGTTAAGCTCTGATGAAGCTGTGGTAGCTTTGATGGCCCGCCACATTCAGCAAGGTGCAAACATCCCGACCTTTTATTATGGCCAAGACTATATGGGCAGCCTTGATGCAATTTTGATCGCAGGTGGCTTTATAATTTGGGGCGATAGCCTGCATACGGTGCGTCTGGTACAAAGCCTGTTATTCATGGGCATTGTCCTCTCAACTGTTGGTTTGACGTATACGCTCACGAAAAATACACGCACAACAGCTATAACCGTGTTGTTGGTGGCTTTCCCCAATATTTTGGCTGTTACCTATACTAGCATCACCCTAGGCGGCTATAACGAAATTTTGCTGTTGGGCAACCTTGTTTTGTGGCTGGGCTGGTTGGTGACTGTTGGGGGCAAAGCAAATCGGTGGTGGATGTGGGTGTTGCTAGGGTTATTGGCGGGTGTGGGGTGGTGGACAAACGCGGCCATTATCACGCCGATGCTGGTAGTTGGGTTGATGGTTTTGGCCCATTTCTCGCTTAAACAGTTGGCAAATTATATGCTGGGGGCGACAAGTTTTATTGTTGGCAGCTTGCCGTGGTGGGTGTATAACCTGCGGAACGATTGGGCGGCCCTATCTTTTCTGATTGAAGATGATCCAGTTACAACCAGCAATTCACTGACTTTTATTGAAAAACTAGTCGGCCTCATTTTCATTGGCTTTCCCACACTGTATGGCTTGCGGATGCCGTGGGAAGCTGCGTTTTTAAGTGGCGTTGCGGTGCTGCTGGGCGGATTGGCATTCTTGTTTTTGGTCATAAGGATGGTTGAGCAGGGCCTGAAGCTGGCTAGGCGACCTGTAAAGCCCCCATGGTCGGTGGGGACGTGGGTCTGGCTTAATATGGGGGTGCTGATGGTGATCTTTTTGGGATCGGGATTCGTAGACAGCACAGGCCGTTATTTGTTGCCGATTTGGGTTCCTTTAACAATTGGCGTGGCCTTAAGCATCAGTCGTCTTCGGCACGATTTGGGGCCGTTGCCAGCCGTAGCGGTGTTGACATGTATCCTTTTGCTACACGTCTCTTCAGTTTTTGCTGCGATCAGTCAGCCCACTGGCATTGAGGCCCAGTTAGATGCAAATTTACGTACACCTGCCACAGATGATCAAGCTCTAATGACCTTTTTAGAGGAACAAGGCTATCGTTATGGCTATGGTAGCTAGTGGCTGACCTATCGCATGATGTATCGGTTTGATGAACGGGTGATTTTCGATACCAGTTTACCGTATGACAAAAACGGCTATCGTAGCCATAACAACCGCTATAGCCCCTATGTGCGGCAAGTGTCGGTTGCCGAGCGCATTTTTTGGGCCACACACAGCTTCCCCGAACTAGATGCTTTGATTAATACCCTTTTGGTGGCAGATGGTGTGCAATATGACACCGCCCAGATTGGCGATTATGTGGTGTATTACAATTTCTCGCGATGGGTTGCACCTGTTGATTATGGGCTGGATTCTGCTTTGCCGATTGATGATCTGGAACAGGCATTAAATGAGCAAGGCCAAAGCTAAAAGCCCTGATGTTATTGATGAAATGTGCACTTAAAAACACACGCCTCAAGAGATGTTTTGATGAGACGTGTGTGATGATCTAGCCGCGTTCTTTTAACCAATTAGCAATGAGCGTCGGCAATTGACTTTGTACTTTTCCGCTTACATACATGCCAATGTGGCCAACCGGAAACGAGGCTTCGGTATAGTCTTGTGTGCCAATATGTGAATTTAATACCACTGATGACGACGGTGGCACAAGATGGTCTTGCTCGGCATAAATATTAAGCACCGGCATCGTGATGTTGCTTAGTTCAACATTTTGGCCACCAATCATCACTTCGCCTTTCATGAGCTTGTTGCCAATATAAAAGTCAGTGATGAATTGTCGCCATGCTTCACCAGCTTGATCGGGGCTGTCAAAGATCCACTTCTCCATTCGCATGAAGTTCGCCGATTTTTGCTCATCATCCATAATGTTGATCAGGCTGATATATTTTTGGAGACCCAGCTCAAAGGGCTTCAGCATTAAAAACCCAAAATTCATGAAATCGCCAGAGACATTGCCCAGCGCCTCCACCATTAGATCAGGGTTTATTTGGTCGGTTAGCTCACGTCCACAGCCCATCCACCGATTGAGCATTCCATCTTCGACATGAAAATCAACTGGTGTTACCATTGCAATCAAGTTTTTGATTTTGTCGGGATGTAGCGCCGTATAACATAAGCTGAAAGCGCCGCCCTGACAGATGCCGAGCAGGTTAATTTGATCAAGTTTGTGTGCTTGACGAATGTACTCGACCGACGCATCAATATAACCATTGATGTAGTCATCGAGGGTTATCCAGCGATCATTACGGGTCGGATACCCCCAATCTATCAAATAGACATCAATCCCCAAATTGAGCAAATTACGGATCAATGAGCGATCTTCTTGCAAGTCGGTCATATAGGGGCGATTCACTAATGCATACGAGATCAGCATCGGGATCGGGTGAATGTTCTCGGCTGGAAGCAGTGGTTTATAGTGATATAGCACCACATGATCTTCTTGTAGAACAGCTTCTTTTTCAGAACAGCCAAATTGAATATCCGATTCACTAAGGCCGCTTAAGACCTTAATCCCCTCGATCATTTGGCGGCTCATTTCCACAACTTCTTGGGTCAAATCGTCGGGTCGTACAGACATGAAGGGGAACATTAGCCCTCCTCTAAACTTGTCTCATCTTTTTTCTTAGTGGTGGTACGCTTAGCATTAGTGGTGCGGGCGGGCTTAGCGGCTGCATCACTTTTAAGCGCGGACAGCTCACGTTTTAGAGCCTTCACTTCCTTCCGTAGCTCATAGATGCGCCGATGAGCTTCGTCTACTTCGGTGCGGGTGGGTAAGTCGTTTAGCTCTAAGAAACGCTCGTTTACCTCACGCTGTTTTACTCGATAGTGCATAAGCGCATTAATCAGCTTGCTTTGTACCGTTACATACGCATCAGTCCGAAATACATCTTTGAAAATGCGGTCGGCGGTTTCGCTCCAGCGCGTCAAAAACTCGCGCAGGCTTTCTACTTTTTGCCCTTGTTCGGCGCTGGTCATCATCTCGCGTATTAACTGATCGAAGGCCTTAACCCATGTATCGGCCAAAATGACTTGATAGGCATACGCGGCCTCTTGATAGTCTAGCCATGCAGCAAAACTGCGGCGTAGTTTCTCGTCAAACTCGCGATTATAGCCCACACCGGGCGCTTGCAACAGTTGCCCAAAAGAGTCTTGAAAGGCATCCCAATAAAGGCTTGTCATTTGTACCAGCGCATCACGGTCGCCGGCCATGGCCGCGTTCATCTGGCTCATGCTGTTTTGGTTGGCGTGCATCCATGGCATCAAATAACCTTGCCATTGCTCCATATAGGTTTGCCATAATTGGGTAATGTTGCCGCTAGCGCGTGTCCAATCGGCGGCGTTGCCTAACATTGCATTGCGAATATCGGCTAATTGTTGATCGAGACCTGCATTCCAATCGCCGTTTTGTTGCAGCAAAGGAGCCATGTTTTGCCAAACACGGCTGGTCATTTCTAAAAGGCGCATCATGGCAGTTTGGCTACCGAACATTTGCTCGGCCACAGACTGTATAGCGGGGTCGCTGTTTTGTGTCCATAAACGGATGTTGTGGCGCATCATATCGCGCCAAGTATCCATCATGCGCCCCATTTCGGTTGATGTAGTGGTGTTGCCCATCCAACTTTGCATCATTTGTTGTTGGGCGGTTGTCCACATGTCCATCATGGCTTTGGTTTGTTCATACCAATTCGTCATGGGTTAGGGGCCCTTATTTCATCATATCCATCATTTGCTTCGACCATTGCGTTTGCATATCCATCACTTTTTGCATTTGCTCGCGCCAGCTCTCCATCATTTTGCCCATACTGTCGCTGCTGATCACATCCGACATTTTGGCCGGGTCCATTTGGCGCACCATCATAGACCAGTTTTCCCACAAGGCTTGTTGGGTATCCGTCCACATTTTGGTACTTTCCTCAATAGCTTTTACAAAGGCCTCGGCTTGCTCGCCTTCTATCCCCGACATCATGTTGCGGACGAACATGCGGGCCCACAGCGCCTGTGTTTCGATAAAGTTCTTAAACGAGCTTTCCCATGTTTTTAGGATACGTTCCCATGCGACGGCATCGGTGGGGGCGGTGACAGGTGGCACACCTTCAGTAAAGCTCTTCCACATTTGTTGCTGAGAGTCCATCCACTCCTTCATCATGTCGCGGGTTTGTTCCATCCAGTTCATCATAGATTATTTCCCTCTTTTTTGTGATTTAATAAGCTAACTGATGTTCCAGATTATAATCTTTAGGTTTAAAGTTTGAATAGGTTTAAATCGCCAAAAATGTTTGCAGAATCTCGCGCCAATAAGCGAAGATGGCATAGTGTCCACCGCCGTTCAAAAAATACGCAGTGGTGTTAGGCAAATGGTGCTGCAAATAGCGCCCCATTTGTGGTGGCACAATGCTGTCTTCTTCCCAATACCACAAATCAATAGGGGTATGAATGGCGGCCAAATTAAATCCCCATTCTGAGCCTAAAATTTTAGACTCCCATGCAATGCCGCGTGCCCCGTTGCGGGCCGCTTCATGATAATACTCGTCTATTTCATCGTTAATGCCAAGCTGAGTAAGGATCACGCGGTCGGCGGGTGAGGCAAGATGCAACCGTTGTAGGGCCAGCTTATAAGGCTGGCGCAGGGCCAGTTGTACATGCGATTCAACTAAGGGACGTAGTGCAACATAAGGCAGTTGAACACTCATGCGGAAAACGACTTGATAGGCCGGGTTGACCCCTTGAAATGCTCCCGGACGATCAAATGGTGCTGCGCCACTAACAATGACGGCCTTTGCCAAGCGATTGGTTAGCTGATTGGCACAGGCTAGTACATAGGGCCCTCCCGCCGACACGCCGACAATACCAAAGCGATCCAAGCCTAACGCATCGGCCAGCTGTCGAATATCGTTCGGATAATCAAGTAGTCTGCGATTGAACTGAAAATCCGACAAGCCAAAGCCCGGTCGGTCGGGGGTGATGATCCGCAAGCCGAGTTCGGTTGCAACTTGTTCATCAGGATGGCGCATATAGCGCGAGCCGGGGTTGCCATGTAGAAATAGCACCGCCAAGCCGCCTAAGTCGCCATGTTGAGTATAGGCTAATTGGCGGCCATCTTGCAAGCGCAGCAATTCTGTATCGGGAGGAAGCATGATCACACCTAGTGTTGGTTGCATTCATAAAAAATGCTGCATCATCCCCCTAGAGGTGACAATGCAGCATTGATATATGATTAGCTATTTAGTGGTTTAGAGATGATACGCATTAGCTCCAGACATCTATCGCATCTAAGCCAACAACGTTACCTTTTGATTCAGGGTTGGCGCGGTCTGTATTGACGATTTCTAGGCGATGGAAGCCGGGTTCTACTTCAATCACACCCGTTGAGCTATAGCCTGCATATTCACTATAGGCATCCACTGTCATAATCAACTCGCCATCCAGATAAACCTCAAACTCGCCAAAGTTATTAAACATCATATAGCTAAGGCGGAATTTATCGCCGCTAAACGTGAAGCTAGCGCGAGCATCTTTGTTTCCGCTAAAAAAGTAGCTGCCATTAGAGGTATTGAACGAGTTTAGCTCATCCCATGTGCCACTTAACTCTATGCCGTTGTCTGTGCCTACTTCATAGCGCCGACGCTCGCCAGTCGGTTGCTCAAAGGTGTTTTCATCGTCGCTAACAATACGCCATTTGTTTAGTTGTGCGTTCACAATAAATCGTGTGGCATAAGTGCGGGTATTGGCGTTCCAACCAGAGCAAGTAATCAGCGTCAGTACGGCGTTGTTAAGCACATTGCGCGTCACCTCTATATCACCAGCGGCAACTTCGGTTACATCGGTGACAAAATAGGAATATTCAATATCATAGTCGCGCACGATTACGACATCACCCATTTGAATGTCCTCAAGGGCCCGAAAAGGGCCCAAGCCGCGAGTGTGTGTTACATGCCCAGCAATAACAGTGTTGCCTTCTACGCCGGGCGGTGCAGTGCCTTCTAAAAAGGCCACCTCATCAAAAAAATGTGAGACATTCCATGTTGTGCCTACACGCGGGGCATTAACCAGCTTGGTATACAGGTTTAATGACGGAATGACAAATTGGCTGCTATCGCTAAGGGTGGGCAAGCTGGGCAGCGGTCTGGCGATGCCGTTATCAATCCATGTAATACCATTTAAGTCAGTGCCAGTGGCGCTATTACGCGCTTCAAAGTCATCGGTGGGGGTGTTACCCCCCACGTTGACATCATCGGTGTTAGTGGCTTCTTGCGAGGTGTTATCCACACCTAAAATGCGGTCTACATCCACCACGCCTACAATATCGTTGGCTGTATAAAGTACACTGAGCGAGCCCAGCAAGAATGACAAAATGATCACGCCCAAGATGGCCGCGCCCATGCCTTTCCGTTTCTGAATCCACTCATACATCATTTCGCTATCGTTATAGAAGCGATACATGATGAATGCCATAGCCAGCGCCAAAATGCCTACTATCAAAATCACAATACGGCCAACCGTAGAGAGGCGCGTGGTCTGATATGCGCTGTTTTCGGCATTGTTGCTGAAATATTCGATAGGCATATAACCTGTTTGGGGCAAGGTGTCGGCATCAGGATCAGCCACTGCCGAGCCTGTTGCTGTGTCGGTTCCACCTGTTCCAAAATCATCTATGCCGGTCACATTTGGATCATTAGGATCGGGGTCTTCATCGTCGGGTACACCATCGCCGTCAGTATCAATTATGCCTTCTGATGGTACGAGCACCGAGACGGTACTTTGGGCAACTTGCTGGCTATTGATGTCTATCCGAGCCGTATTGCTATAAGACTGTCCACGGGTCACGGTTTCGAGAACAGTAGCAGTTATTTGCACTGTAAACGATGAATTGCCCGGCAGAGCTAAAATTTGTTGGCTATAAATTTGCGAGCCAGTAGTGATAGTGCTGGCCCCCAGCTGTACACCCGCCGTTTGAGTGATGACTGAGCCTTGTAT
>CAZLPC010000021.1:1196-15867 GCA_964561305.1 uncultured Anaerolineae bacterium | reverse complement strand
CAATAGCATCCACACTTAACACGCGCCCCATGGGCGTTGGGCTTGGAAAAATGTCCGAGCCAAAGCGTGTGTGGATTTGTACATTTTGATCGTGTAGCCATGTTTCAATAAATACATTACTGGGTAGGCGTAGCCAAATATCGCTGCACTGATCCACATGTCGCGCCAGCCAATTCAGTAGCAAATACTTGCCCGCGCTGGCCGCATAATAAAACGTCCAGACCAACATCGGCTGAAAAATGCCCTTTAATTGATAGACCATCACGCCCACCACCTGACCATCAGCTTTGGCTATGGCTAGCCAGTATTCGGCTTTGTCGCGCAATCGGGCCGAAAGGCTATCGGGATGCAGAGCAAAGCCATGTATTTGGGGTTGAATTTGGCGCAGAAAGTCTTGATAAATATCATAACCCTCATTGATGTTCATAAAATCTACTGAACCCGATGGCTGAAAGCGCAAAGCCTGCGCAAGATTGCTGGGCTTGATTTGCGCCAAGCGATCTTGCGGAAAGCCGACATAGCCCATACGCTCATAAAACGACTCACGGAAAGGATAGAGCGTGGTGACGGGCTGTCCTACCTCGCGCATGTGCTTAAATAACTCGTGCAGCAACTGGCGGGCGTACCCTTTGCGGCGCACTTGGGGCAATGTCGCTACGCTGGCCACACCACCCATATCAAAAATTTTGCCGCGCACGTTTTGGGTCATGGGAATATTGGTTGCGGTTGCCATCGGGCGTTCATCCACAAATAACACCCATGTATGGCGATCAATTGCATAAGGCAGGGTTTCTTCATAGCGCGCGGCAACATCAATCGGCGACTTATCGAACGCATAAACGCCGATCGGTAAGGCTAGGCTAAGGTGCTCATCATGATCAATTTTACGGATTTGAACGGTAGACATTATCAACACATCTCTTTACATTCGTTTGAGATTAAGTTGCCTTTATTACAACATCAAAATGCCCAGAGTTCAAACGTTTATCCCGCTATGCAGGCTTGATTTTGGTTCCTATGCGTGTGCGCCAGTGCCTATACATAAACAATATCCGCAAAGGCAAGCCGTCAAATGACAGGCGGGTTAGCCAGCCGCGCCAGCCATCTTGATGTTCTAGGGTAATGTGATCCACCAGTTCTACACCGCCCTCAACTGGCTTAAAAATATGCTGATGCTCCCAGCTTTTAAGGGGGCCTTTTAGCTGGCGATCAATAAAAGAGGTTTCGATGGGGCCGAGCTCGTGGCGGGCAACCCAACGAATCGGAATAGGGCCCATCCACATCGTAAATTCGACCTCGCCATCATTTAGGGCTGCCATCTCTTTGCGATGCACTTGGATGAATACGGGCGGCGGGGTTAAACGCTGAAAGGCTTTTGGATGTTCATGAAAGGCCATCATAGCTTCAACGGTGGTGTTGATCACGCTACGATGCTCGAATACACGCGGCATGGGTTTCTCCTTATAATTTTGAGTATTTGTCCGTGGTCTGGTTTAGCCTAGCCGCCTGAAAAATGGCTGCATGATGCCTAAAAACTAGATGAGAAAGTTATTGCTCGATGCCAAACGAGAGCGCCATCGTCTCGAATAAGGGGGCATACTCGGCAAAATCGGGCAGTTGGGCGCTAAAGGTTAGGGTATATAGTTGGCCACTTACCACCACCAAGTATTGAAATTCGCGATTGATAATTTGGCTGTTAGGAGGCGACACATCTATTGTCCAACGCACAGCATCACCTATAGGCAACGAAACAGTGCGTTCATTAAATGGCGTTTTGTTAACGTCAATCAAAGCGGCGCGTTGGCGCTCGATCACATCTTCAAAGCCTTCGTTTGGCAAAATAGAGGTGCTGGTAATTTTCAGCCACGCCGTGCCGTCGCGCTTCATCAAAATAAGCCGATATAAATCGTTGGGTGCTAAAATGGAAAGGTCAAGATAGACATTGGCCACTGTCGGATCAACAGCTTGCAACTCGCTATAGCGCTGGCGGGCGCTTTCTTCGCGGATCGGAATCAGTTCCCATGAATTAGGTGGCGCACCCATCCGCACACCACGCCCCGGATACGCCACCCATGTACTGGTATCAGTGGGGGTCAGTTCAGAACGAGAGCGATTATCGCCATTGCCTACATAGGCCAAGTTACACGCGATGCTGGTGATGGCAATTAAGGTTATGAAAAAAACACCACGAACAGTCTGCACAATACACCTTTGCCAAATCGATAATTTATCAAGGTTTATTTTAGGCGATGTTGATGGTGTTTGCACCCTCATTAATTTAGAGACAGTTTGGCTCTCACCATTTTTAAGCGTCAACAAAGCGAATCGAGTCTAAAATGGTTTGCAATTCAGTGCGGGCTTGTGCTACATCTTCTGCGGGTGAAATCCCGATGTAGAACAGATAATTCTCAGTGCCCAAGGGCATAGCCACCAGCCATCCCGCCACATCGGGCGCATCGGGCCCACAGCCCACCGCCGAGAAAATAGTACCAGTACCTGTCTGATTGCCGATAGCATAAGGGCGACGCTGCTCGGGATAGACCCCAATATTGCATCCCGCAAATAAGACGCTTCTTAAGTAGAGCAAAGCATTGGGCCACAGCGATAGTTCACCATTAGCGTCTAACAATAAATCGAAGCGCCACAATACCCAAATATAGCCGCGTTCGGCAGTGGCCAACGGGCCTTCATAGAGCGACAAATTAAGGGTATCGCTGGCTAAGGCACTGCTGAGAGGGATCGTAATATGGGCGCTTTCCCATCCGGTGGGCAAGGTAATAGTTATTGGGGGCGGTTCGATAGCGCGTATACTGGCTGCGGTTGGTGTACTGGTGGGTGTATTAGATGGACGCGGGGTGGCCGGCACGGCAGTGTTTGGGTTGCTGTTAAGCGGTGTGGACTCATTTGTTGTGACAGAAGCGCTCGATAGTGTAGCCGATGCTGATAAAGTGGCAGTTGGGGTGGGGGTTGTGGTTGGCACTGAAAGTGTGGGAGTGGGCGCACCAATTGCCACGGGGGCCAGCGTCGAAATATCGCCCGAAATTAAGAAGTCGCGCTCATCTACCCAGCCAAAACCACTCGCCAAGCGCACCCCAAAATAGCGCGTTTCCAGTGTATAGCCTGTGACGAAGGCGACTTCTAGAGTTTCGGTTTCGCCGGCCATCCTAATTACGTTGCTAGTAGTGTCCGGTGAGGCATAAATGGGCGCATTGGGCCCGTAAGCCCGCGCTACGACACCAAGGCCGGGCGTAGGTGGCGCATTAGAATCGGCCACAGCCACGGGATCGAAAGCCACCAACGGAATAGTAATCAGGCGCGAAGTATCGCCTTGTGCGTCAACTTGGGTTTCGGTCACCCAGCCGGGAACATCACCAATTTCGACCGCGTAAAAGATTGTCCCGAGTACATCGGCATCCGAACGGCCAACAGCCGTTACAACATCACCTTGCACCAAGTTATAAACAACAGCGGCATTGCGATCAGGTTGGCTAAATATTGAGGCTTGGGGCACACTAACACGCAATTGAACGGTGTAAAATGCGCTGTCTTGCACCGCATTAGTTGCCGGTTTGCGGTCAGTGGTTGTATTGTCGCCGCCACAAGCTGCCAAGAATATTAGCAGCAAAGGCAAAACCAACCACTTACTCCCACTCAATGGTTGCGGGGGGTTTGGTGCTAATGTCATATACCACACGATTCACACCTTGTACTTCATTCACAATACGATTGCTAACCTGTGCCAATAGATCATACGGTAGCCGCGCCCAATCGGCGGTCATAAAGTCTTCGGTGGTGACAGCCCGCAACACAATTGTCTCGGCATAAGTGCGTTGGTCGCCCATCACACCCACACTTTTTACGGGCAACAAGGCCGCATAAGCCTGCGAAGTTTCGCGCATCAGTTCGGCGTGTGCCAACGCATCGCGGAAAATTTGGTCGGCATGGCGCAGTCGTTCTAGGCGCTCGAAAGTAACTTCGCCCAAACACCGAATGGCCAAGCCGGGCCCCGGAAAAGGCTGCCGCCAGACGGTGCTTGCTGGCAAGCCCAAGGCTTCACCCACGCGGCGCACTTCGTCCTTAAAAAGGTAGCGCAAGGGCTCCACCAATTCAAGTGTCATATCTTCTGGCAAACCACCGACATTATGATGGGTTTTGATCACTTGGGCATGAGGGCGCTCTTTGGCTGCCGACTCGATCACATCGGGGTAGATTGTACCTTGCCCCAAAAAGCGCACATTTTCTACCTTTGCCGCTTCTTCTTCAAAAATATGGATGAAGGTTGCGCCGATAATTTTACGCTTGCGTTCGGGATCAGTAATGCCTGCCAGCTTGTCTAAGAATAGCTCATCGGCCTTAACCGCCACCAGCTTTGCCCCGATCACCTCGCGTACAGTCTCGACAACTTCGGCGGGTTCATTAAGGCGCAGCAGGCCGTTGTCCACAAATACACAGGTGAGTTGATCACCGACTGCTTTATGAAGGAGGGTGGCCGCTACCATCGAATCAACACCACCACTTAGGGCCATCACGACGTTATTGGCCCCAATTTGGGCATGAATATCGGCGACTGCTTGATCAATAAAATGGGCCGGTGTCCATTCGGGCTGACAACCACATACCCCCAGCACAAAGTTAGCTAAGACTTGCCGCCCCAAGGGAGTATGCACAACTTCTGGATGAAACTGTACGCCGAACAAGCCACGGTCTGGTGCGCCCATGGCTGCATAAGGCGAGTTTTGGCTGCGCCCCAATGCAATAAAGTTGGGAGGGGGAGCTTCGATGCGGTCGCCATGGCTCATCCATACGTTAAACTGTTGTGGTAAGCCGGCCAAAAGTGGATCATCTACATCAGGAACAACGTCTAGCATAGCAGGGCCATACTCTCGATCAGTCGAGGCCCCTACTTGGCCGCCCAGAGCATGGGTCAGCAGTTGCATTCCATAGCAAATGCCCAACACAGGTAAGTTTTGGCGCAACACCCACGCAGGCAATTGTGGGGCCCCTGCATCATAAACGCTATAGGGGCTACCCGACAACACAATGCCCTGTGGGTGCAGGGCAAGGGCGCGTTCTGGATCAATGTCATAAGGCCACAGTTCGGCATAGACTCCCGCTTCACGGATGCGGCGGGCGATTAGTTGAGTATATTGCGAGCCATAATCTAAAATAACAATGCCGCCCAAGCGGGCATCAGAAGGGTTTTGGGTCATTGGTTGCTATATACCTGCCACAACAATTGTGCCATTATCCATTGAGGTAACTTGAACTAGTGCTTCAATGGGTACATTATACGCCGAAAGCAACTCGCGCCCGCTTTCAAATGTTTTTTCGACGACAGCAGCAATTCCGATCAGTTCACACTGCGCCGATTTTACGATACGGGCAAGGCTTTTTAGCGTTTTGCCACTGGCTAAAAAGTCATCAATAATCAAGATACGTTCGCCGGGCGGAATGAACTCTGCCGAGACCATCAAGTTGACTTCCATGCCTTTGGTATGGCTGGGCGCGGTTTCTAGGAAAATGGGGCCAAACATGGTAACGGGCTTGGTTTTGCGGGCATAGACTACGGGCACACCCATGGCAAAACCCGCAGCCATGGCGGGGGCAATGCCCGATACTTCGGCAGTGAGAATGCGCGTGATATTTTGATCGGCAAAGCGGCGGCTAATTTCTTCGCCACAGCCCATAATTAAACGGGTATCGAGTTGATGATTGAGCAAACCATCAATTTTAAGGATACCATCGCCTAAATTTTTGCCTTCTGAAGCAACCCGACGACGCAGTTCTTGAACCAAATCTGACACGAACAACCTCCTATGTGAGAGAGAATTTTTGTTAAGGAAACTTAAATGTTGGGCCATTATAGCGGGCCCAACGGCCAATGTTTTTGGCATTCCGTACAAAGATTGTGCTAGCGAATGGTCAAGCCAGCCAAATTTTCGAGCGCCTTTACTAGGGCGTGGTTGCCCTCGTGGCCCAAGCCTTGTTGTTGCAGGGTGCGATACAGATTAAACACCAGCGCTGTTGCCAACATCGGCATTCCGATTTGATCGGCGGCTTCTAGCACCAAGCGCAAATCTTTTTGTTGCAGATCAACGGTAAAACCCGGTCGCCAATCATCTTCAATAATCTGTGGAGCGCGATTACTTAGCATCCAACTACCGGCTGCCCCACCCGAAACTGCTGCTAGTGTCTTTTCAAGATCAAGTCCACCCGCTTTGGCAAACAGCAGCGCCTCGCTAATGCCCAGCATCGTCACCACCACCAATATCTGATTGACCAATTTCACAGTTTGGCCCGCACCATTCTCACCGACATGGGTAATGGTTTTGCCCATTGCTTGAAAGTAGGGCATGGCGCGTTGCACTTGATCGGCAGCACCACCTACCATAATGCTTAAAGTGCCTTTGGTAGCCCCTTCGCTGCCACCACTAATGGGCGCATCCAGCATAAAAACATCTTTTTCAGCCAGCCTAGCCGCGATTTGTTGTGTAGCTTGGGGGCTAATGGTACTCATGTCAATAACCAATGAGCCAGCTTGTGCGCCATGAATCACGCCATTGTCGCCCACAATCACTGCTTCCACATCGGGGGTATCGCTGACACAAGTGATAATAATGTCGGATTGGCTGGCGAGAGCAGTCGGTGAAACAGCGACAGTTGCCCCCAATGCAGCAAATTCTTCGGTGCGGCTGGCTGTACGATTCCAAACAGTTACATCAAAGCCCGCTTTTAATAAATTGTGTACCATACCGCGCCCCATAATGCCCAGCCCGATAAAGCCTATTTTGTCTGTCATTAGCTATAGAAGTCCTTTTTTGAGATGAAAAACCGTTAAAAAAGCCCTCAGCATGACGCTGAGGGCTAGCAAACTGAGGATTAGATGGCTTGACGGAAGATTTCATCGGCAAGCGGAATAGTGAAGTGGAAGGTCGAGCCTTCGTTTAGCACGCTTTCTACCCAAACAATGCCGCCATGCTTTTCGATAAGACCTCGCGTGAGAATCATGCCCAAACCAGTGCCGGGTTCGTTGGTGTCTTTGGCGTTGGCGGTGCGGAAGTATTTCTCGCGGAAGAGCTTTTTCAAGTCTTCATCGGTCATGCCAATACCTGTATCGCGGATGCTGATATGTAGCACACGCCGCACGCCTTCTTTGTCCCAGATGTTGACGGCGGCTTCGGCTTTCACAAACACTTGACCACCAGCAGGGGTGTATTTGTTGGCGTTGGTCATAAAATTGGTCAAAATTTGAATCAGGCGGTCGCGGTCGCCCCATACTTCGGGCAAATCCTCGGCGAGTTCTAGGGCCACCTCTTGCTCTTTGCGATCAAAGGCGGCTTGTAACGAATGATAGACTTCGCGGACGATTTGGGTAAAGTCTACTTGGCCCATATCGAGCGTAAATTCTGGTGCATCCATGCGTTCTACGTCGCGCAAGTCGTTAATCAGATTTTCGACACGGCGGATGTTGTTATAAACCAACTCTAAGAAGCGCGATTGTTGCTCGTTAAGCGGCCCCACTACGCCCTTCATCAACAGGTCAGTATAGCCTTTTACGCTGGTAGTAGGGTTGCCCAACTCGTGGGCTACAAAACGCACAAACTCTGATCGCTCTTCCTCTTTAACGCGCAATTGCTGAAACAAAATTGAGTTAGAGAGGGCCGGGCTGGCATGTTCGGCAAAGCGCGTCAAAGACTCCATATCCACTAGCGTTAGGTCGGTTTCGACATCGCTCTCTACCATCAATACCCCAATAGTGTCACCAGCACTCCGAATCGGAATCACAATTTGCACCACTGCACCCGGCAGTGTCTCCACATAGTCGGGATCGCTATCTAAATTGCGGGCAAAGGCGGGTGTAACGGTACGGATAACGCGGCTCCAGATACCCTTACGAATCGGAATTGGATTGTTGCCAGCATGTTCTTTACTCAGCAACGCATCTGGCCCATAACCAAAGCTAGCCAACAGGGTCATGGTATCATCATCGGGATTAATGAGCGTAAGGGCCCCAGCTTTGGCCGCAGACCGTTCTATGGCCCATTGCAAGGTTATCGCTGCCACATTTTCAAGCTGCAAGTCCTTGTTCAAGGCTTGGTCAATCATCGAAAGGCCTTCTAGCTCGCTCACCCGTTCAATCAATCGTTCGTCTTGCAGGGCATAGAGCTTGGCATTTTGAATGGCAACTGCTGCTTGGGTGGCAAAGGTCGTTAGCAGTGTTGCATCATCGGTGGTGAAAGGGCTACCGTCGCGTTTATTGATAATTTGCAACGATCCTATAGCTTCGCCTTGTGCCATTAAAGGCGTGGTCAAAATGGCCCGCGAGTTAAAGGTGTCTAGTGTCTCATCGTCTTGCACAATTTCACCGTGCCAGCGTTCATCGGTGGCGGTGTCGTTGGTGATGATAGAAGAGCCTGTGCGGATGGCCTCGTTTACCAAACTTGGCTCGTTGCGGCCAATACGCCGCCCCACCAGTCCTTGTGCGCCCGGCCCCAATGCCACCCGAAACACAACATCTTCTTCACTGTCGTCTACCAGCAACAAGCTACCCGCCTCACACTTCAAAATTTCGAGGGCGCTACGGGTGATGAGGTCGAGCAAGCGATCTACGTCGGAAATTTCTGTCGAAAGCTGGCTGGCGATTTCATTAAGAGCTTCCAGTTGGCGTGACCGCGACTGAGTGGCTTCAAACAAGCGGATTTTATCAATGGCGCTGGCTGCAATACTGGCCACATCTAAGAAGATTTGTAGCTGCTCATCGGTATATTGCATGGCTGGTTCGGTAGTGGCCACCACCATCACGCCTAGCGTGCTTTCTACTGTGTCGGCAGTAAGCGGTGTTGCCATGAGCGCCTTTGCTTGCGGAAAGTCAATGCGTGCATTAGGGTTACGTTGGCGGGCAGTGGTCAGATAGTTGTCGGTGCGGATGACATTTTGCGTCTCGGCAATATCACTTAGCAAGTCTGTACCGCGCAACCAACGCCGCCGCTCCCGCGATTCGATACGTTCCTCACCTTCTGAGTAAAAGGCAAAAAACATCTGGTTTTGGTCTACTAGTGCAATCGCAAAAATTTCGCTTTCAATCACGCGGCTGGTTTGTGTATAGAGCAACTCTAGCATGATATCCAGATCAATAGCATAACTAAGCGAGCGCGAGATAGAGCTAAGTACATCTTGCACCTCAAAGCGGCGTTCTAGGTCTTCGACAATTTGAGTACGCTCTAGGGTCAAAGCCGCTTGGTCAGCTACGCGCTCTAAAAATTGCAGGTCTTCATACGTATAGTTATCGCCATTGCGCTTGCCCCCCAACACAATGAAACCATTTAGCTCTTGGCGCTGGCCCATCATCCGCACGACCACATGCGCGTTTAACACCGCTAATTGAGATCGGCTTTGCATAATGGTAGGGGGCAACATCATGCCTTCTTCTAAGTACAAAATAGTAGATTCAATCCGCAAATATTCGACAAGCCCCGACCGTACCGGAAACACGACATCGGTGATGGGGCGTGATGTAAAACTGTTGTTTTGGGCACGAAAAACTTGGCCCTCATTGTCGCGGACAAACATAATTACTTCAGAAGGCGACAAGGCATCGGTGATAGTGGCGCGGACAATGCGCTCTACACTAGAAATACCACTTGCATTCACTAAGGCTTCGGTCAGGCTTTCAATTAGACGTTGCACATTGCGCCGCCGCCGAAACCAAATTTCCTCGAGTTGGTTATTGAGATAGTTGCGTATCGGTGTAAAGCCCAGCGCAATGATCAGCACTACTACCGCAATCAAAAACGAACTATCGGATTCTAAAGAACGTACCCCCAGCGAACTGAGACCTGTCACCACCAAAACATAAGTAAGGATCAAGGTGGCACTTAAAATGCCATATACACCAATGGCTGGCACAAGGCGGTCGGTTTCTAGCAGGCGATCTTCTAAAATGGCATAGGCCGCACTGGCCACAAACAGCACCGATAAAACTTGTATCAGTGGAATTGTCCATGCTGCCAAGTTGCCATCAGAAAGCAGCATTGCCAGCGTCCAAATGATAAGCGGGCTAATGCCGAACAGCGTGCCCAAAATAACATAGGCCGATTGCTCTCTAAATACGGGGGACGAGGTGTATTGTCGTCGCCATACAATGATTGAGATCAGCAAGATTGCCATAATCCCGATCCATAAAGGCAGAGCCAACAATACGCCGTCTTGGCCGCTCTGATAAATCTGGAACAATATCAGCGAGAAAATAATTGATATGATCACAGGGCCCAACCGAACAGAAGGCGTGCGCTCTACCATGGCCATTTTATTCGGAAAGACCATCGCAAAGCTGATCATTACGCCGCCCATCATACTAGCCGCAAAAATCCAAAAATAATCGAGAATAACTATATGTGTAGATTGTAAGTTGAAGATGCCCAAGATGGCCGCCGACTGGGCCGCCCCCAGTGCTGCCAAAAAGCGGGCCGAAGTTTGGCTGAAGCGCCGGACAATCACTAATATACTAAGCGCCAATACGGCCAACGACGATAAGAAGCCAATGCCAAAATACCCAATAAAATCAACAGTGGGGAAGCGGCGCAGCGTTAAAGACACATTGCAAACAGTGGTGTTAGGATCATCATCGGGGGGGCAACTGTCGGCTTGGGGAATACCGCGTGCGCCTTCGCGCTGCACCTGTAAGATGATGCGTTGGTCGGGCTGATAGTTACTTAGAATAGACGATAAGTCGCCATAGACACTCACTTCACGCGGTTGTCCATTTTCGATAACGCCCACGATTTTATCGTCAGGAAGAATGCCGCGTTCTAGCCCCGGCCAAGTTTCATTGGTAAACGACTGATAATTGCGCACAACAAGGTCACGGCTAACCAACACGCCCATAAATGGCCCGCGCATAAACATAATGGCCGCTACCAAGTAAGCGATCATCCCGACAATGGCAATTAACATAGCTGCGACTGCCAATGCTTGGGGCGCACGATTTAGAGCCTGATAAGATACTCTGGGTGTTCCAGATGATGGGGAAGATACATTTTCAATAACGGCGCTCATCAACACTACCTATAGTATTACTTTTCAACGATGCTGACCAACCTGCATTTTAACATAGGCTGGCGCTAATCACGAAACTTGCGTGTACAAATTTTCTAACCATTAGCCGACTCTGTACAATTTAGGCGAAAATCTGCTATGTTGAATGGCAAAATCAGTGGCAATGTTTAGGGTAAATGTATGATGACGCATCAAAAATGGGTCTTTTTTAGTGGAGTTTTATTAATGGTGTTGTTGGGTGGCTGTTTTAGAGAAGCCGAAGACAGCAATATTGCCCCTACTCAGCGCGAGGTAAGCCTAGCTGATGTGCAACAACAGCAAACCCAAAACGCACCCACCCAACCTGCAACCTTGCGTCCGACCGAAACCCGCGAACCCATCCCGATTGTCTTAAGCCCCACCAGCGATAAAACGCTTATTGTAGGAGGGCCACCCATAGATAACGGTGATAATGCCGTGGCCGAAGCACCCGTCACTGTGCCCACCGATGAACCAACTGCTACGTCTGCTGCATCAAATACGCCCACGTCAACCGTACCCCCCGCCACACCCACTATCACCACTGTGCCACCCGATGTAGCAACGGTTGCGCCGCCGGGCTTTGCCGATACGGGCATTAGCCCCACACCCAGCCGCACCTTTACACCAACGCTAGAATCTTTTGGAGCCACCCCCACCGAAATTTTGCCCGAAGATGAATGTGTCTATTTGGTGAAAGGTGGCGATACTATTTTTGGAATTGCCCGTGACTTGGATGTAAGTCCAGAGGATTTGTATGCGGCCAATCCAGAGTTACGACAAAATCCAGATAGCCTACAAATTAGCCAAGCCTTGCGTGTACCCGGCTGTGTTTCTGAAGTGGCGACTTTTCCGGCCGCTGCGGTTACCATCACGCCCACCCCCACCATCAACCCATCGGGTGACGTTGTGCATGTCGTTGCTTCTGGCGACACATTATTTGGCATTGCCTTGCTTTATGGGGTTGATGTAGAAGAGATTGTGGCGGCTAATGTTAATCTACTCAGTGAAAACACTCCCATATTTCCCGGCCAAGAGTTGATTATTCCACGCTAAAGCAAATCTCTGGGATCGATATCTAGTAAGCCTTCTGGTGGGATATCGATCCCACGCAATAACTCGACGGGACTCTGTGTCCGCACCAACACCTGCCACCGAAAATGCTCGTCTATCCGCGTATAAAAGCAGGGCGTGGGGCCAATCACCTCGCTGGCAGTAAAAAATGGGGACTGTTCGATTTTATGACGCAAAACCACTGCCATTTGGTTGGCCATTTGCATTACTTTGTTAAGGTGGCGGTGCTGAAATGTTATCCGCACCAAGCGTGTGAAAGGTGGCTGATGAAGTTGGCGGCGATAGTGAATCTCTTGGGCATAAAAGCCATCATAGTCATGAGTAACCGCCGCCGCAATTGCATAATGATCGGGCTTATAGGTTTGCAAGATAACGCGCCCACCCAACAAGCCACGCCCGGCCCGGCCCGCCACTTGGGTCAACATCTGAAAAGTGCGCTCCCCTACCCGAAAATCTGGAAACCCCAACGAAGTATCGCCCGAAATAATGCCCACCAATGTCACCAACGGAATATCTAGCCCCTTAGCTATCATTTGTGTACCCACCAAAATATCGGCTTCGCGATTTAAAAATCGCTTCAAAATATTGGCGTGGGCATTGTGCTCTTTGGCCGTATCTTGATCCCAACGCACAACTCGCGCTTGCGGAAACATCTCGTGCAGGGTGTTATGCACCATTTCTGTGCCAGCGCCAAAATGCCGAATCCTTAAACTTTCACAGTTGGGGCATTCATAAATAAGTGGCTCGCGGTGGCCACAATGGTGACAGATGAGCGCCTCTTCGTTATCGGTATGATAGGTCAAGGGCGTGTCGCAGCGTGTGCAGTTGGCCACATAGCCACAATCGCGGCACATCACAAAAGTAGCCGTTCCACGCCGATTCAAAAATAAAATAGCCTGTTGCTCAGATGCCAATACTTTCATCAATTCTTCTTGCAATTTCACGCTAAAAATACTGCGATTGCCCGCCCGTAACTCATCGCGCATATCCACCACATGCACGGGCGGCAACTCAATGGACACGGCTTCAGATGCTTCGGTAGGCAGATAGCGGGCTTGTGGCAAGTGCAAATATTCAATTTGGCGTTTAATACGGTCGCGCTGGGCTAAAACGCGCTGCGACAAACGCTCCATCCGATAGTCGTCTTGTGTTACACGATACATTGTCTCTATGGCGGGGGTGGCGCTGCCCAAAATAACAGTACCGACATTATGGCGCATCATCTCAATGGCTAAATCGCGGGTGTGATAGGGTGGCGTGTAAGAAAACGGCGCATTTTTATAGCTGTCGTCGTGTTCTTCATCAAGAATAATCAGTCCTACGTCAGACAATGGGCTAAACATGGCCGAGCGCGGCCCCACGATCACGTCAAATTCGCCGTTGCGGGCGCGTCGCCATGTGTCATAGCGTTCGCCCACCGAAAGGCCGCTATGCACCAAGCCCACGCGCTTCGGAAAACGCGCCATAAAACGCTGCACAACTTGGGCTGTTAGGGCAATTTCTGGAACCAGCACCATCGCTTGGCGGCCTTGCTGTACCACACGCTCGACAGCCCGCAAATAGACCTCAGTTTTGCCCGATCCCGTTACGCCATATAACACAAATACATGGGGCGGCATTGTGTTGGCATCATTTGCACCCCAATGGACATGATCAATATGTTGGCAAATGGCCTCCCACGCGGCTTGCTGGTCGGTGGTAAGCGGTGGTGGTACATCTGGCAGCACCTCAAATTCGGTCACCGGATCGCGGATAAATTCGTTGTTTTCAAGCCGAACATAGCCATCATCGGCTAGCCGCAAAATCTGATCACGGCTGGTTTCGGTGGCGTGCAAAATATCTGACAAATAGGCTTGGCCGCCTTGATCGGCCAAATAACGTAAAATGTTGAGATAGGGCTGCGCTCCGCGGGCTTCTCGCATATAGTCGCGGGCTGCATCGGGAGTGAGATTGAGACGCGCAATTTTTTTCTCTACACTAATTATTCCTAGTGCTTTTAGTGTGGCAATTACAGGTTGTTTGCAACCAACATAGTCCATTAACGTATTGACATCTAGGGTATGATCGGGCGCAACCAGCAGCACCTCGACCACATTAGCCCGCCGCGAGTCCCGGCCTAAGTGAATGGCTACCCCATCAATCGTATGGGGTGGAATGGTGAGTGTCGCCGTTTTCAAAATTTTGGGGCGGGCAATAGGTTCACGAAAAATTTGTTGGCGGCCAATAACCTCTTGTTTGATCAAATTGGTTATTGAGCTTGTCCATTTGGTTTGTGGAAAAGCGCGATCTAGCTGCCCAGCCGTTAAAGGGCCGCGTTGTATCAATTGATTGATAACACGCTTTTGTGTTTCGGTATTCACGTCGGCATCGGGTTGCAGCAGCGTATAAAGATAAGTGCTTTCGCTGGTGAGGCCCGGTGGCAACATCAGCCACAAGCACGCACCCAATGGCGATAGCATGTTGTGGGCTAGCCATTTGGCCATTTCTAGCTGAAGCGGTGTAATGATGGGAGTTGGATCGGCTA
>CAZLPC010000021.1:0-1186 GCA_964561305.1 uncultured Anaerolineae bacterium | reverse complement strand
AAATTGCGGATGGGCTTATTGATCTCGACCGGGCTAATATCATCAAAGCCGATTACGATACCATGTAAAATAGAGGTGCCAAATTCGACTTCGACCATGTGACCGATGTCTAGCTTATTGATGAATGGTGGTGGGATTTCATAATGAAACGCCCCCTGTACCCGACGATTGACCGCGACGATTGCATACATAATAGTGCAGGAACCCTTTGCCAACTGAACAGCACGCTGCTATATTATCATGCTCGTGCTTTAAGAGTATTTAATTTTTTTAGAATTTCGCTTGCCAAGCGGCGATCATCCTCTGTACAATCATGCCGCTTCATCGAAATCTAATCTACTAAACCGAGTAAGGCGTTGTTAAGCTATGAATACAGACCGCCCATTGCGCGTTGCGCTTTTTAGCGAGACTTTTTTACCTAAACTTGACGGTGTTGTTACCGTAATGTGCCTTTTGCTAGACCATTTTAAAGAACGTGGCATTGAAGCTATGATGTTTTCGGGTGGCAAACACGTCGAGTCTTATAATGACTTTCCGGTGGTTTCGATAACGCCTAGTGTGCCCATGCCCATGTACCCTGAAATTCGTATGACCATTCCCATGCGGAAAACTTTCCAAGCGCTGCAAGACTTCGACCCTGACATCATTCATATTGCTAGCCCCATGCACACCGGCCTTGCCTTTATGCGCTTTGCCAAAACACTCGATAAACCAATGGTAATGTCATTTCATACACATATCATGAGTATGGCTAAATTTTATAAACTCGGCTTTTTAGAGGGCATTTTGTGGGATGTTCATCGTTATGTCTATAACAAATCCCTTTATAGGTGGGCCACCAGCAAGCGTGTACAAGAAGAACTATTGGCACATGGCTTTGGCCCTACGGGCTTGTGGCGGCGCGGCGTTAATCCGGTCATTTTTTCTCCCGGCCCTGCCGACCCTGAGGTGCGCTCTCGCTTGACCAATGGCAATCCCGATAGAACGCTGTTGTTGTTTGTAGGGCGCTTGGCCCCAGAAAAACAAATCGAACAGATTAAGGCTGTGCTAGAGTCTGTGCCAAATACACATCTGGCGATTGTGGGCGATGGGCCTTTTCGTGATAAGCTAGAGAAGATATATGAAGGTTTGCCTGTTACCTTTGCAGGTTATTTAAGCGGACAAAGTTTGACCGAAGCCTACCGGG
>CAZLPC010000020.1:0-16602 GCA_964561305.1 uncultured Anaerolineae bacterium | reverse complement strand
ACTGGCACACTTAAATAATCTGATAGAGTCGGCACAATAGGCCGTAACGAGTCTTCGGCAGAGCGCTGGCCCTTCGGGCGGCCCAAATGCGACATCAAAATCATTGCTTTGGGTTTTTGCTCTAAGATATATTTTAATGTGGGGATAGCAGCGCGAATGCGGGTGTCGTCGGTAATGGTCTCGCCATCTAGTGGCACATTAAAATCTACGCGCACCAGTACCCGCTTGCCACTTAAATCAATATCTCGCACAGTTTTTTTATTCATCGTCAGGAAAATCCTCGCGGTTGTTAGATACCCATTGAAAATCAGTCTAGCCCTGCTAGGAGCTTATTCACACAGCCCCTAGCAGTATTGTAGAGGCTTGAGGATTAGAGTTGTTGACCCATCAGCAAAGCCAAGTCAGCCGTGCGGCAACTATAGCCCCACTCGTTGTCATACCATGTCATTAACTTTACCATATCGCCAGCAAAAGCCATTGTAAATTCGGCATCTACCACGCTAGACCGTGGATCGCCAATGATATCGGTGGATACCAGTGGCACAGTCTCGAAGCCCAAAATCCCCTTCATTTCAGGGCTTTCGGCGGCCTTACGAAAGACATCATGTAACTCTTCTGTGGTCACGTCGCGCTCCATCACCCCTACAAAGTCCACTAAAGAGCCAGTAACAGTTGGCACGCGCACTGCGATACCATCAAACTTGCCCTTTAACTCTGGGATCACCAAAGCCACCGCACGCGCCGCCCCTGTAGAGGTGGGGATGATATTGGTGGCCGCGCTACGCGCACGCCGCAAGTCTTTGTGGGGTGCATCGAGCAAACGCTGATCTTGGGTATAGGAATGAATGGTGGTGATGACTGCCTTCACAATGCCAAAGTTATCTTGCAATACTTTGGCGGCTGGGGCTAGGCAGTTGGTGGTACACGAAGCATTAGAGACTACATGATGTTCGGCGGGGTTATAGGTATGGCCATTGACCCCTAGCACGAATGTACCATCTACTTGGCCCTTGGCAGGCGCAGAAATGATGACTTTTTTGGCCCCGGCTTGTAAGTGGGCCCCTGCCGACTCACGATCGAGAAAGATGCCTGTACTTTCGATGATAATATCTACGCCCAAGTCGCCCCACGGAATTTTGGCCGGGTCGCGCTCGGCAAAGGCTTTTACTTCGTCGCCATCAATGATCAACGCGCCTTCGCCCACTTCAACCGTACCACGATAACGGCCATACGTAGAGTCATACTTGAAAAGATGTGCCATTGTTTGAAGATCGCCTAAGTCATTAAAGGCGACAATATCAAATGCGTCGGGATGGCGTTCACGGATCGACTTTACAACTTGGCGGCCAATGCGGCCAAACCCGTTTACACCAATACGAATTGCCATAATGGATTGCTCCTTTTGTGTATATTGAACACAATCGTTGATGATTTTAACGCAAAACGTCAAACTTAACTGATGATCTTAGTTGTGCTTTTGGATGAAATTTCTCACTATAAAGGCGTTGGATAACCATCCGCAATTTTTCTGGGGCATGTCGCCAAGGTCGGTCATCGTCTGTTAAATCGCTATAGACAATACGATACCGTTGGCTGGCGGGATGATTAATGGGCGATGGTTGTACATAAATGGTGTTGGGGCCTGCATTGTCAATCGGATAATGATTGTTGGCCAGCACAACATCAAATAAATTAGCCCCAACATGGCGCTCTAGCCCTAAAATATGATCAGCAACTGTATAATGATCAGTTTCGCCGGGCTGTGTAGCAATATTGCACACATAGATCTTTAGAGCTTGGCTGCGCCGAATAGCTTCTTGCATACCAAATACAATTAAATTAGGGACAATACTGGTATAGAGGCTGCCGGGCCCGACAATAATCAAATCGGCCTCTGAAATAGAGCGCAATACCTCCATATAAGGCATGGCAGTGGAGGGATTTAGTGACACCTGCCGAATTTGCCATGCCGCCGAGGGAATATTAGACTCGCCTTCAATTTGGGCGACGGTTTTGGTGTCATTATGTTCTACTTCGGCCACCAAATTCACATTGTCCAATGTACAAGGCAAAACACGCCCTTGAATGGCCAAAATGCGCCCGGCAGCATCGGCGGCTTTGTCCATGCTGCCTTCTAGGTTATAAAGCGCCGCCAACAACAAGTTACCAAAGCTATGTCCGCTTAACTCGCCACTCGGAAAGCGATAATCAAACAAGCGCGTCATCAATGCTTCGTCTTGAGCCAACGCCGTAATGTTGCTGCGCATATCGCCGGGTGGTTGCATCCCATAATCACGCCTCAAACGCCCCGAGCTGCCGCCGTCATCAGCCATTGTTACCACAGCCGTAATGTTGCTGGTAACGGTTTTCATGGCCCGTAGTGTGCTGGGCAAGCCCGTGCCCCCGCCAATGGCCACCACACGTAGACCTTGCCGTAGTTGTTGGTGCGTGCGAACAATCCGCAACCACTCGCGTAGAGAGCGTGTTACGCCAAATGGCTCTGCTAACGAAAGATTTAGTTGCCACCATCCCAAAATAATAACTACTGCGCCACTGGCAAACAGACCCACCGCCAAAACATGCGGGTCGGTTTGCTCGACTAAATCATGTAGTAGTTCTATGCGGTCAAAACGCGCAAAAAGCAAGCCAAGCAGTTGTGTTAGTCCAAAACTGATAAGCAATAAACCCAGCAGAATCAGCAAGCCCCATCGTTTTAGATATAGGCCGGGGTGCAGCCACTTTAACATTTCTCGCAAGAGACCAGTATCCTTTTTAAGTTACTAACTTGCGGTACTTCATATTGTCAGAGTCGCACCGAAATTATAAAGCCCCTTTAGTCGTTTTGCCCACGATATCATAAAAACTACGCCAAATGAACAAAGCTAGACTATTATAGGAAAAAGATGAACTTGCTAGCATGACTCTGAATGATGATACTATCAAAAAAATTAGACCTTAGTGGATGCAAAGTTGGTTTAATGTACAAATTAATCTTCAATTATCGCTGGTTTGCTCTGGTTTTGTTGAGCTTGCTGTTAATTGGCTGTGAGACAAGTGCCAACAACAACGAAAACAATGTGCGCCTAGAGGTCGTGGTGGATGGCACACGCCGAACCTATACCTATGATCGAATTGCTTCAGTGGGGCAGTTGTTGACAGCTTATGAGATTGAAGTGTCACCACTTGATAAAGTGAATCCGCCTCAGTTTACCCAAATTACTGATGGAATGGTCATCAACATTGTGCGCGTCACGGAAGAAATCAATTGCAGCGATAGCACATTGGCTTATGAAGTGCGACGATTTAACACTACCAACTTAACGCCCGGCGTAGTAGAGGTGGCCGAGGCCGGAGCCAACGGTGTAGAGCGCGTATGCTATCGGGTGGTGTATGAAGATGGCATAGAAGTAAGCAGCGTCGTGCGTGAGCGCATTGTGGTGAGTCCGGCCAGCGATCGGATTGAGTATGTGGGCGTGCAAGATACCATTGACCCTGTGCCCATTGAAGGCACGCTGGTTTATATTGCAAGCGGGCAGGCCTATGTGATGCAAACCAGCAGCAGCCTGCGCCGCCCACTTACAAATGAAGGCGGACTAGATGGGCGTGTGTTTGATTTATCGAGCGATGGACGACAATTGTTATACACCCGTCAAACCGCCGACCCCGGCGATGCCCCATTTTCCAATGAATTGTGGGTTATTTTAGATACCCGTACTGCCGAACCGAGTGGAGTGCGCACCCAGTTGCGCGATGTATTAACAGCCGAATGGCGGCCCGGCACACCCTATACCTTCGCCTATTCTAGCGCCACACCGGCCAACATCTATTCGGGCTGGAGCGCCTATAACGACCTCCATATTATTCGGCTAGATGGTCAAAGCGGCGAGATCATCAATATAGATACCATTATAGAAAGTAATTTAGCGGGACTTTTTGCGGCGTGGGGTACACGCTTTGCATGGTCGCCTGACGGCGAAAAAATGGCCTATGCTAAAGCCGACGGTATCGGATTGGTGGATTTTGCGGCAGGCGTTTTGCAACCCACCACCATCAATTTTCCGCATTTTGAATCGTCCATTGCCAGTAATTGGGTGTGGCAACCAACGCTGGGTTGGTCGGCAGATGGCGAATGGCTGGTGACGACAGTGCACGGCCCGCCCTATGCCGAAGAATCGCCCACCAATAGCATTATCTTTAATTTAGCCGTGTGGAAAGTATCGGATAATCTGATTATTGATGGGCTTATTCAACGTACAGGCATTTGGGCTGCGCCCGTCTACTCACCTATTAAGGTTATACCCGAATTTAATTTTCAAGAATTTCAGATCGCTTATCTGCAGGCCCGCGATCCGCTTAACAGCGTTAGTACCGAGTATGATCTGGTGGTGGCCGATCGCGACGGCAGCAATACACGGGTCTTGTTTCCCGGTGCATCACAACGCGGCATTCGTCCCATTGATGGCGAAGGCGAATTTATCTGGAGTCCTAGTGGAGAACAAATTGCCATTGTCTATCGCAATGACTTATGGCTGCTGAACGTGCGCTCTGGCATTGCCCAGCGCATCACCAATGAAGGGCCAGTACGTGCGCCACGCTGGATAGAATAGCGTTGCCGCCATAGCCCTTGTTGGTTCAATGTAGTTGTTGGTTTAATAGTGTCGTGACCAAATACCCGTCCATTCGGGCAGAATCGTCAGTTGGTCGTGCAGGATGCGGTCGGCTAATTCATCGCCAAAGAAGAAGCGCAGGGCTTCTGCACCCGCTTCTGGCGTAGGAAAACGATAATCGGTAGAGATAGTGGTGCGCTCGAAACCGTATGTCTGCTCTAGCCAGTCATAATAGGCGGCTAGGCCAGCATTAGGTGGCTGGGGGGTTGCACTTCCCGTACCCAGCGTTTCAAGGATAATAGCGATACCATTGGGCCTTAAAATGCGTTGCATGGCTTGGATAGCTTGACCAATTTCATCTTGCCAACTGTGAGGATACCATCCAACCGAGTGACCAAAACTCCACCCTGCAATTGCAATGTCCACCGACCCATTGGCTAATGGCAGGTGACGATTGTCGGCAACAGCAAAGTGACACTGTGGCTGATCTTTTAATGTGGCATGGGCAATCTGTAGCATGGCCAAAGACATATCAAACGCCATTAGTTGGGTGGCGGGCTTGGCCAACAAGCGGGTAAGGCGGCCTGTCCCTGCGCCAAACTCGGCAATATAACGGTGTTGGGGTGGTGCAATGGCGTATAATGCTTGCTGAATGTTACCTTCAAAATCTTCATAATTCACCAGCCGATCATAGGCCACAGCTTGGGTATTATAAATTGCCTTAAAATCAACCATGTTCTATCCATTAGATTCTATGAGAACTATTGAATACCATTATATGGGGTAGGGTCTGTCTTGAAAAACTATTACGATTTGTTTGGCATTGCGCCCAATGCTGACCGCGAGACCATTAAACGGGCCTATCGCAACTTGGCGCGGCAATATCACCCCGATGCACGCCCAAACGATCCCACTGCTGCCGAGCAATTTAAACAGATCAACGAAGCCTATCAAACCCTGATTAATGTAGAGCGCCGCGCCCACTATGACACCCAACTGCGCCATCGGCAAGCCCCATCCACGCCATCAGCACACGTCACGCCCCACGATCCATCAATAGCCAATACCAAAGTTATGTATCCGTCGCGCCTGAAAAACGATAACACCAATGCTTGGGTGCGCTATATGTTCATTGGCTTGTTAATTACATTGATGATCATCATTTTGCAAGGAATATTGGTCTCACTAGTTGAAAACGATGCCAGCACCCAACGCCGCGCCCCCAATCTTGCGACACAGCGTGCCAATGCCCAATCAGTGTCAAGCCCCACCCCAGCCGGCCCCGCAACCACCCGACAAACTATTGTTCCTTTTGATGAGCGTGTGTTACAAAACATAGAAGCCAGTTGTCAGATAAATTTGCAAGGCGGGCCAAGCACCTGTGACTCTCTTAGCGTTATTCAATGGATAGAGCCGCTAGAAAATGAGCGAGGCGTTTTACAGATTGACATAGCTGGCTATCAGCGCGTAGTGTTGCGCCTTGAGTATCGTGGCCCTGCCAATAACTGGACGCTAAACTTAGGAGGCTCGATAAAAAATGACGGCACAACCGACATTAGCAGCAATCCCAACGATGCCCAATTGAGCCTATTTGGGCGCGACTTATTGATCTATAGCAATTCTCAGAATGATCATACGCAATTGGCACGCATAACCAATGTTATTCTTGAAGCAGACGGTATCATGACACTTGATATTCAGCATCAACAAGTGGCATGGCACACACCTAGCACATCTGAGGAACTGGCCTCGCGCCATTGGTTAAACCTTCAAGCCAACGATGCAACGGTTTACATTGGCCTAAACCGCGCCATTCTGCAACCCACTACACGCACTGGTAGTGGCCTTGCCATTTTGACAATTTGGTTGTTGCCCTAGGGCTTGTGCTATAGTTAGTGAAGCATTTTTTGCCTAGCCAGCCATCACAAGGAAAGATTATCGTGTCCGAAAACCCAATCCCTGATCCACAAATGGCGCTGTCGCGTGCGTCTAATGCTTTGCAAGATTTGGCGGCCTATGTGCATCAAGTGACGGTCGAGGCTGCGGCCCGCACCATGGGTAATTTACGCATCGAGGCCATTCGGCAAGAAGCTACACTGACCGAGCGATTTTTAGCTTATATGGAAATGGGCCTAGATCGCCAAGTGGTGCAAGCCAGTGAGCCACTACGAGTATCGGCGATTGCATTTACAGATCGGGGCAATGCCTATCAAACCTATGAGCAAGAGACAGGCGCAGACATGGCGTGTTTTATTCGTTATGACTTGCCGGGCCTGCGCTGGGCCAAGGGATTTTTGGCCCAAAGCAAGATAGCTGTCATAACAGATTATGACGACAACGGCGTGGCCCACATTGGCCTACCTTCTGAGGAGGCCTATGACGAAATGATTGACAATGCCTTGGCCATGCGCAAAATCACTGAAGAAAGCTATGTCTTCTTTTTCTCGCCCGATGCTGTAACCGTAGAAAAAACAGGCGCTTTATTGGGCGACTTTAATAGCAGCCCCACCAAACCATGGCAAGATGTTCATCGCTTTCGACAAGATCAACGCGGGGTGGATATAGCTAAGTTTTATGGAGCCTTTGTTTCGTGTCAGTTGGGCGATATTTTGCTAGATCGGCCGGCGGCGGGCTTTGACTCTATGCTCGATCTTATTACGGCACGCGGTATCGGTGTCATTTTGCTGGTGATGGTTGGCTCTGTACCACCGTTGCCCACACTTAACCGCGACTCGGATGAACTGAAGGCCTTGCCGTTTGAAGTGCCAGAGACCTATTGGGCATGGCCCCAACTCTTCAGCGCACTTATGCAAAATCAGTAGGCAACTCGGCTCTATGCCAATATGTGATAATTTTGTGCTTAGGAGCAAAACCCATGGCCCGATAAAGGGCAGTGGAAGCCTCGTTTTCCATTTCGTTGCTAACGTAAGCCGTTTGCATCCCATAGTGGCGCAGCAAATGCAAACTATCGGCCATCAGTGCCCGCCCCAAGCCCCTACGCTGAAAGTCGGGATGTGTGCCCACTGGCTCAAATAAACCAATTTTATTCATCTCATCTAACCACAGCACACAAAACGCTGCAAATCGGCCATCAGGTGCAACAACCACGCGCTCTAACTCTGGCCTATAGCCCGGCTTTAGCATAACTTCTTCCAAATAGATTTCCCCTGTCCAACCAGAGCCAAACGCGCCGTTATGCACTGCGGCCAACGCTTCGGCATCTTGTGGGGATTTCGCACTACGAATCGAGAAACCATCGGGTAAGACAACGTGAGGTAATTCAGCTAGTAAGGAGCGCTCATTGATCACCAGCAAAGAAGCATCATCTTGCCAATAGCCCATCTTATACAGCAATTGGGCGCGGATTGTGTCGCACGCATAGACATCGGTTAGCAACTGTTCAGTTTGCCAGCCGTTTTGATTCATAAAGTGGCGTGTGTTGGCATTGGCCCAATCCAGAACATCGCGCTCTAGTTGGCGACCGCGATAGGATGGGGCGACAAAAGCATCATAGCGCTTTAAGTGTGGAAAACACAACGCAAAAGCCACCAATGCTTGGCCGTCATACCAAAGCCGAACCATTTCCTCGAGGCGATATTTGCCGCGAAAGCTATTAAATAGACGATGTGGTACATCACCAACGTGGTCATAACCACATGCGCCTGCTTGGTAGATCCAGCCTGCGAGTGCAGCTTGCATCCCAGCGAGATCATCGGCTCCTGAATAGGCATAATCAGTTATCATCGCTTCTATTATCTTTCATTAGTCTAATGCTTATTGGATAAATAGGTGGAACCTTTGCGCTTGGTTAAGCGTCTATTGTGTAGTAAACGATTAGGATAACAAAGGAGCAACATGCTATGAAGTTTTTGTTGGCAGTAGTGATCATGGTTGGTGCAATGGTGGGTGGGCTTATGTCCCCTCATACTACACAAGCAGCGGAGGCAGATTTGATCGGCACAAAATGGCAATTGGTGGCGCTTGGAGCGGCTGGTGCAGAAAACCCAGTTGTGCCCAATAGCCAAGCCACACTAGAATTTGGCTTTGATAGCGGGATTAGTGGCATGGCAAGTTGTAATAACTATGGTGGTGAATACACAATCTCAGAAGATACAATCAGTTTTGGGCGCATTGTTAGCACTTTGATGGCCTGTTTGGATGATGCCACCATGAGCCAAGAGCAAACGTTTTTAGAGGCCTTGCAAGCTGCTACGCGCTATGAATTAACTGACGATGGCCGCTTGATTATCGCGTATGGCAACAACCAGCAAATGATTTTTGTGCCCCTGATTAAACTGGCCAATACTGCATGGCAGTTGGTCTCTTTTGTGGACAATGGCGAAATAACACCCATTGTGATAGACACACAACCCACCCTTATCTTTGGTGAGGATGGCAATGTAGGTGGGCAAACCGGCTGCAATAGCTGGGGAGGAACTTATGCTGCCCAAAACGAGAGTCTCAGCATTAGTGAGCTTGTGAAAACCGAAGTCTTTTGTGTAGATGAAGGTGTGGCCGACCAAGAGTCGGTATATTTAGCTGGATTAATGGGTGCGCACGGCTTTAGCATTGTTGATGGCCAATTGGTGATTGGATATGGCCGCGATAGCCAATTGGTGTTCGACCCAATGTCCGTGCTTGAGGGCACAACTTGGCTGCTGGTGTCATTTGTTCAAACCGATACCGTTGCTAGTGCAATAGTAGATAGCAGCATCACGCTAGAATTTGTCGAAGACAATCAGGTGGTTGGCTTGGGTGGGTGCAATAACTATAATGCCAGCTACGAAGCTACTGATCGTCTCCTCAGCTTTAGTCCAGTCATTAGTACCCGGATGGCTTGCTCTCCTAATGATATAATGACACAAGAACAAACCTACTTCAATGCACTAGATGAAGCCATTGGCTATGAAGTATTGGCTGATCAACTAATCATCTATTATGGCGATGGCAATAGCTTGATCTTCATCCGCACTTTAACACAATAAGTAAAAGAAAAGTGCCATGAACGACTTCATGGCGCTTTTTTATTCATCCGCTAGGCTTAAGATTGTGCGAGCATGGTCAAAAACAGCTTGTTGCAGTTCTTGGGGTTCTAATACACGCACTCCTGCTCCCAAACCCATCACACGGGTGCGGGCTTCCTCAAATCCCGGAAAGCGCGCAGTTATTTCCCGCCAACCTTGCTCATTGGGTTCAACCACAGTCGCATACATCTCTTCCATATAGGCCGGAAAATACCAAAATGCCGCCTGATGCACTTTCAGGCGCGTGTCATACGGCGGAAAGCGCGACACCGACCCTGCCTCAAACTCGCGGCAGGTGGCTTCCCAATAGTCTGCTAAATCGAAGTTGATGTCGCGATGAAAATGCTGAGGCAAAATGGTTAAACCAAGCAGACGTTGTAGACGATAGTTGCGCCATTCACCGCTGGCTTTGCGCCCAACTAAATACCATTTATTCGCCTTAGACACCAAACCATAAGCATCTACTGTATGTTCTTGAATGGTTTTTTCGACAGACTGATAGCGGATTGATATACGCCAATCTTCCCACACGGCTTGCTGAACATCCGCCCAAAATGGCGAAGGCTCCACAACCTGAAACCACCCTACAGGATCAATATAAAAGCGGTGGCGGGCTTGTTGCACTTGGTGTTGTTGTTGGGTGGGTAAGGCTGCTAACAGCCTTAGTAACAAGCCTTCGGCTGCCTTAGACAAGCCAAGTTCAGTTAATGGGGCGCTATCGGCGGCAAGTAGCAAAGCCTGTACCTCGTTGGGGGCAATGGCATCTAGGGGCAACCGATAGCTTTCATCCAAAAATACGCCGCCATTGGGGCCGCTTTGGGTATAGATTGGCACACCCGCGATGCTTAGTGCGTCAATATCGCGATAGATAGTACGTTCTGAAACAGCTAGTTCGCTGGCCAGTTGTTCCGCCGTCGAGTGGCCACGGGCGTGCAACAATAAAATCATCGCTAATAATCGATCTGCCCGCATGGTGTTTTTTCCTCCTCAAAAATTCCTGACACTAGATGTCAAGAATAGAGGACTATCATCAAGATGACTAGGTTAACCAACAATCATTTATACTTGAAACAGGAGTGCAATAATGAACACCCTTATGCAACAACATGGCGATATTTTTGATATGACGATGGCGCTACGCCACCAATTGTTAGATATGCTAACAGATGAAGACTTGGCCTATCAATTGCCGGGCACAAATACCAGCTTGGGTGCATTGTGCCGCGAAATGGGCGAGGTTGACTATATGTATATTGATTCGCTCAAGACACTGAAAATGGACTATGGTTATAGTACCATCAATGACCGAGTCGAGCGCGAGGTAACGGCCCTGAAGGCGTGGTATGCCGAGCTAGAAGCCGATATGAAAGCCGCCTTTCTTGCGCTGACCGATGAAGATTTAGGCTTTGCTGGGGGGCCGGGCAAAGTCGTAGAGCGTGGTTTCAAGGTAGGGATCGGAACACAGTTTCACCTTTATCGCGAGGCCTTGCTGATTTTCTATGGCAAAGCCAGCATCTATTTGAAGGCCCTAAACAAGCCTTTGACCGAACAATGGCAACAGTGGATTGGTTAGGCGCTGATCTAAAAAGCGTTGCGGCAAAACCGCAACGCTTTTTCATGGTGCTGTTCTAGCAGAGTTTATTCAGCTTCAGCAGCAGGAACCAACACTGCATCAATCACATGAATGATACCATTGGCAGCATCAATGTTGGTGATGAGAACCAGCGAGTCGTTGATGAACAAGTCGCCATTTTCATCAATATTAACGGTAAAGGTTGCACCAGCCAAAGTTTCAACTTCTAGTTCCATCATGTCCATGTCTTCGCCAAGCAACTCAGCAGCATCTTGGCCGCTTACAACGCCATCAAGCACATGATAGAGCAAAATGGTGGTCAACAGTTCTTGGTCGGCCAATACAGTAGCAATGGTCTCTTCGCCCAAAGCAAGGAAGGCTTCGTCGGTGGGGGCAAAGACAGTCAGTTCAGCTTCGGGGTCGCTCAAGGCTTCCAACACAGCAGGGTCAGCAGCGCCAACGGCAGCCAGCAACAGGGTGAACTCTGGAGCTTCTTCGTCTTCGGCGGCTTCAACTACCAATTCGGCAATGGTGGCGGTTTCAGGAACCAAGACAGCATCAATGACATGAATGACACCATTCGAGGCTTCAATGTCTACCAATTCGAGCACGACTAGGGAATCATCTACATAGATGTTGTCCATTTCAGTGGAGACATCAAGGTATTGGCCTTGCAGGCTTGGCACAGTAAAGAAACCTTCGGTTTCTTCTAGCAAACCAACGATATCAGTTGAGAAGGCAGCACCTTCGACAACATGATAGAGCAAAATTTCGGTCAAGAATTCTTGATCAGCCAAAATTTCGCCAAAGGCTTCGTCACCCAACGCTTCAACCAAGGCAGCAAAAGCGGCATCAGTGGGAGCAAAAACGGTAAACTCGGCTTCAGGGTCGCTAAGGGCTTCTAGTACGGCGGGGTCAGCAGCTTGAACGGCAGCCAACAAGGTAGTAAATTCTGGATTCTCGCCAGTAGCCGAAGCGACGACAATCTCAGCAATAGTGAGTTCTGAGGTGTCGCTTTGGGCAAAGCTGGGCATTACCGCTACGAGGAGGACTGCAAAAACGGTCAAGAGGATAGTTACTTTACGCAAGGTGATTCTCCTTATTTGTTACATTGCCTTTATAAAATTATTGAACATTTGAAAGATTGTCCAACGTAGAAAATCATGCCAGCGCAATATTAGACCTAGCCCAAAATCAGTTGAGTGATTCTAAAGGATTGGGTGAGTGTTGGCTAAATGATTTTAACTTTAGTGAGAGAGGGCGCTTATGATAGGGTATAAAGCGCCCCGTTTGCTTAAGATGTAGGGGTTGTTTCTAGGGCAGGCACTTCTATCGGCTCAATGGTCACTTCAGGCAAAGTCTCAAGGGTTGGTGCAGGTGTGTTGGGGCGGCCACGCCGGGCTGCCGACGATACACGCGCATCTTCAAACGCCACAATAACCTGATCATCTTGTGCGCCCCCTGCTAAGAAGCCCACGCCACCCACTCGGTCGAGTGAACTATCTTGATAGTCGCCTAAAAATTCATTGTTTACATACAACGCCAAATAGTCCTCGACACAATAGGCCATAAGGGTATTGGGGCCATCTTTCCGAATATTGTCATTCTCGCGCCATTGTCGCAAATACTCTAAAAACTGACGGTTGCCGCTTTGCTTCACTTCGGCAATGCTCCAAAATCCATCCGAGCTAATCAATAGCGCATAGCCCGTATCATCAACATTGGTGCGGCAGACCACACCAAACCAATTGTTTTCTTGGCCCGCAATAGGGTTTATCGTTACCTCAATAACAACATTTTTTAGCGCGATGTCGGGGTTTTGGCCCACCAAATAATGATTGCCGGTCTCGCTAAAAGATGTCAGTTGATAAGCGCCGTCGGCCAGTTCAATGCTTGAGGCCCCAAAACGGTCTGTGTTAAAGCCATCGGTGCTGCTATCAAAGCTAAATACCTGTGCCGATGCTGTGTCAATTTCAATTTCGCTTTTTTCTATGGTGGGGTCATTATTGGTGCAAGCCACACCAATCAACCCCAACACCAACCCAATACTCAATCGCCAAAACAACTTGCTCAACGTGGGTCTCCTATCATGTTTCGTAAAATGCCAATGCGCTCAATTTCAAGCTCTACGACATCGGCGGGTTGCAACCAACGCCCCAATGCGCTTTCGGGGCCACCAAGTTCCAGCAAACACCCTGTGCCAACTGTGCCACTGCCAATTACGTCACCCGCATAAAGCATCACATCTGCCGAGGCGCGTTCGATCATTTGAGCAAACGTGAAGTATATATCTTTCGTGTTGCCTTCAGAAAGCAGTTGCCCATTGACCCGCGCCTGCATAGTAAGGTCATAGCGCAGGGCGGCCCCTTCACCCATTTGATAGGGCGCAAGCTCAGTAGGTGTTAGCAACACTGGCCCCAATGATGTGCCAAAATCCTTACCTTTGGCGGGGCCAAGCCCCACGCGCATCTCGCGCATTTGCACGTCGCGGGCGCTCCAATCGTTCATAATTGTAAACCCAGCGATATGGTCTAGTGCGGCTTCTGCGGCAATATTGATACCCGCTTTACCAATGATAAATGCAATCTCTAATTCGTAATCAAGGGCTTGAGTATGACGTGGCATTGGCAAAACATCATCGTGTCCCAAAATGGCTTGATGATTAGAGAAGTAGAATACTGGAAACTCGTACCATTCTGGCATTATTGTCAGTCCGCGCTTGGCACGGGCGGTTTTAACGTGTTGCTCGAAGGCGTAAAAGTCTCGTAAAGAAGTGATGGGGTTGGGCAGTGGTTGTGGCATGGCAAGCATTCCTTAGCGGGGTACTGAGAGCGTGGCACACGACCACGCTCATCATCAAATATATCACTTGTGTGGCTTAAAGTGTGCCGCGTTTGGCTTGTTCGCGCTCAATGCTCTCAAACAGCGCCTTAAAGTTGCCCGCGCCAAAGCCACGACTGCCACGCCGTTGGATAATCTCGAAAAACAGCGTCGGACGATCCCCGACCGGGCGCGTAAATATTTGCAATAGATAGCCCTCGTCATCGGCATCCAGCAAAATGCCGAGTTTTCGGACGGCTTCTAGGTCTTCTTTCACATTCACGTTTTTCTCTTGTAGACGCTTGACGATCACTTCATCATAGTAGGCATCGGGCGGCGCACTTAAAAAGTCCACCCCACGCGAGCGTAGTTCGGTGACGGTACGGATAATATCGTCTGTAATCATGGCGATATGTTGCACACCCGACCCATGATAAAAGTCTAAATATTCCTCAATTTGCGAGCGTTTTTTGCCCTCGGCTGGTTCATTAATCGGGAACTTAATGCGACCATTGCCGTTTTCCATGACCTTCGACATCAACGCCGAATACTCGGTGCTGATGGCCTCATCATCGAAATGCAGCAATTGACGAAAACCCATAGTTTGATGATAGAAATTAACCCAATAATTCATCTTACCCAGTTCTACGTTGCCCACAATATGATCTACGGCTGCAAGCCCGACTGTTTTTGAGGGTTCGCCTTCACCAATGGCCACATAGCCGGGCCAAAATGGGCCAGCATAGTCGCCACGCTCGACAAAACGATGGATTGTATCTCCATAGGTTTCAATGGCGCTTATGGTCACATGCCCAAAATCATCGCTTAGGGTTTGAGCGGTGTGAACACCGCGTGCGCCGCGTGCAGTGGTGGCTACATAAGCGTCGGCGGCATCAAAAACTTCTAGGCCAATCGCTTTTACGCCATCGCCATGCACCAAATGATGCGTGCCGATCTCAGTATTGGGATGATAGGGCGCGGTTACAATCAATCGAATTTTGCCTTGTTGCAACACATAAGACGCAAACTTGCGATTACCAGTCTCTAGGCCAGAGTAGGCAACCGGAGTAAAACCAAACGCATGTTGATAGAAATAGGCGGCTTGCTTGGCATTGCCCACCCATAGCTCAACGTGGTCAAAGGCTTTTAGCTTCAAAAAGTCGGCCTCTTGGGTAATAGGCCGTGTTTCGGTAGGATGTTCTTGTATAGCCACGTTCATTGTCTCCTTATTCGTTCACATGGGGATGTGATTTTAGCCAGCCGATGCGGGAGATTTATTGCCATCGCGCAAGGCCCGCAAGCGATTGATGACCCAATTTTGTTGTAAGCCACCCAAAAATGCCAATATCCAAACCACCGCAGGATATTGCATATCTTCTAAGTTCGTAATCTCTTGGCTGGTGCTGGTAACAATGGTGGCGATCCACAGCGTAAACACCAAAAAACCCATCAATGCCCCGATAATCGGTGCAAAGCGATACCAACCGATGTGGGCGCGATCAAAGTCGCGTAAGATCGTTGTATGCCGATTGAGGGTGGTATAAGCCAAAAACAAGCCACCTGCAATGCCAAATATCACTGGCACATACGCTGCTGCCAGAAACTGGCTATCGGCATCGCGAAGTCTCGACTCTACGAGGCCACTTGAAAGGCCCATTATCAGCACTACTGCAAACCAAAACAACATCAAACGGCGCAGTTTGGGGGCAAATTCTTCAATTTCATTTTTAGCCCGTTCGTCACGCTTCAAATCGCCACGAATCCGGTACAAAATGGCGCGAGAATCGTCATAGTTTTCACGCGATTCCAGCAATAAATTGCTGGCTTCTAGCAACTCGCTCTGATAAACGTCGGCGCGTTTACGAGTTAGCCACGTAGTAGCGGCGATTTCGGCTTGCAGGTTTTCAATGGCCCCCCACAGCGCTTGCAGGCTGGCATCGTCAACAAATTGATTGACCAATTCAGGATCGGAACCTTGCGAAGGTGTGAACAATTGTGCCGATGGTAGACGTGGGTTGTCATCAAAGGGGCTGTCTATGCCATAGTCATCAAAGGTGATAATGTCGGCTAGATCAAGCGCTGACGCGCCACCGCCGCCCAAGTCGTCAAGATCAAGTGGAGGGGGCGGCAGGTCTTCCGGAAAGTTAAGCGGGGGTGTCTCCAGATAAACATCGTCAAGACTTGGGCGGCGGGGTTGGCTAGTGCCCAAACCCACCCCTTCTGATATGCTACTGACAGCGATCTTGGGGCGATTATCGGGTGCATCAATAGCCGTATCTGGTACTTCAGGCGCATCAGGGATAAGGGCTTCGGCTTCCACAAATTTCATCTGCCCATATAAAATGACTGGTTCGTGTGTTTTTGACTCGACAGGTGGCACAGCCTCAATCAAGTTAACGGCAGTCTTAAGCACAGGCAATGCCACCCCAGCACCGCTTTCTAGTGTACTAGTGAGATCGCGGTTTAGTTCCTCTAGGTTTTCGTCTAGTTCACCTAAATTAACGCTGCCTTCAAACACGCTACTATCTTCAAAGCCGATAACTGGTTCGCTGAAGCGTGGCGGTGGGGATGCTGTGGG
>CAZLPC010000019.1:9124-16671 GCA_964561305.1 uncultured Anaerolineae bacterium | reverse complement strand
CACCAAATGGCGAATCAATTCTAGGGCATAGTTTTCTGTGCCAGTGCGTTGGCTGGTGGTAATACGGCTGGCATCTATAGCAATCTGTAAAGCCATCAGGACTCATCTTGTAAGGCTGAGGGCAATAGTGTTAGGCCCACAAAGGCAATCAATAGAGGCCAAAAGTCGCTGACAACATCTTGTATATCTTGGTTGATGATATTTTGTGTCACCAGAAAAGCCACCCCACTGGTAAACAACAAAATAATCCCCGGAAAAACCAACCCAACTTGGTGGCTGCGCTCGAACAAAAACGTGAAAAAGAAAGCCACACCTACACCAGCAAACAACAACGGCCAAAACTCGGTTAGGGGATAGTTTTCTCCATTAACCACGGTCAGGGCCAGCAAGCCACCCCATGTCAGCGTGACAACCGACAAGAAAAACAGGCCACGTTCGCGCCGCCCCGATGTGAAAAAGCGAAAAATATAGGTCAAGACCAATGCACCAATGAGGATCACAGTAGCGGCAGCAGGGGTGATGTTCAGTTCATCAAAGCCTTCTACATAATCTTGTGCCAATAGCAATGTCCCCAAACTAATACACCCCAAAGCCATTGGTAAGATTGCTACACGGTTGGCTCCACGTTGACGAATACGTTCTGGGCGCACCTCTTGAACCGTACTACGCTCTGAGGAGGATGTTGAAGAGGCAGATTCTGGCGGCGCAACTTCGGTCTCATCATCTTCAATGCCCATCGCTTCTAGAGCTTCACTATCCTCTGGCGAAAGCGGATAAGTCTCATCATGATCGAAAGGGTTAGGGCTTTGGATATTATCGGACATCGGCTACGGCTGCTTTCAAATCGGCTTCGCTAACTGCACCTTCGCGGATAATTTGCATATTGCGCCCGTCAAACAGTGCCACAGTAGACACAACATCGCTGCGGTGGGCCTCGCTACTATCTAATATAGCTGCAATTCTATCGCCAAATAAGGCCAACACCTCTTGGGCGGTGGTTGGCACATCTTCGCCTTCGATGCTAGCCCGCGACACCGCCAACGCGCCACCTGCTGTCCGTATCATTCTTTGAGCTGCCCCATGATCAGGGATACGCACGGCCACAGTGGCCGTAGCCGATATACGTTGGGGCAAGCCATCGGCCTTCAGCAACAGTAATGTTAAGGGGCCGGGCCAAAACCGCTCGGCCAAGCGTTGGACAGGGGGCATCAATGGCTGGGCCACCAAATCGAGGTCTGATAAATCGCTAATTAAAATGGGGGTGGATTTATCAGGGGGGCGCTCTTTGGCCAAATAGAGCCGCAAAATCGCCTCATCCGATAACATACACGCCAACCCATAACCCGTGTCGGTAGGAATAGCAACAATCTTGCCACGATTGAGCATTTCGGTGGCAACAATAAAAGCATTGGGATCGTTGGCAGAAAGCACTATAGACATGGGGTATCCTGCTCTAGCTTCACAATGACAAAGCGATCTCGGCCTGCAAAATCTTGGTGCACAGACAGGCACAAGCCCGCGTGCTGTGTCTGGTGACGAAAAGCCACGCCCTGTTCTGCCCCAATTTCTAACACACAAACCCCATTTTGCGCTAGATAATGAGGCAACTGATCCAATAATTGACGAATAAGGTCTAATCCGTCGGGGCCACCATCCAATGCCAGATGTGGCTCGTGGTGGGCAACTGCTAGCTGCGCGAGATCGCCGCTATTGATATAGGGCAAGTTTGCAACCACCATATCAAAGGGTTGGTTGGGGGATAGCGCCGTGAGCAAATGACTTTGCACAAATTGAACGTGTGTTGCGCCTAGTCGCTGGGCATTAAGGCGGGCAATCTTCAAGGCCTCGGCGCTTATATCAACACCAATAACCTGTGCCGCAGGCAACAACTTGGCCAGCGAGACCGCAATAACGCCGCTGCCCGTCCCCACATCTACAATCCGTAAGGGTTGTTGGTGCGGCTGTTGCTGGGCCCAAGCGTAGGCCAACTCTACTAATTGTTCGGTTTCGGGGCGCGGAATAAGCACATGCTCGTTAACCACAAATTCCCACCGATAAAAACTCCAGTTGCCCACAATATAGGGCAAGGGATAACCTGTCTCGCGGCGGGCGAGGCGTGTGTCGAATTGCTGCCATGCTGCCTCCGATAATAAGTCGGTGCTATGTAACAACAACCACGCATTCGGCTGCCCCAGAATATCCCCCAACAGCCACCGCGCTTCGCGTTGGGGGGCATCGCTAATAGCTTGTAGACGCTGGCTGGCTTGTTGCAAAGCATCGCCAATAGAAATAGACACAACTAGAGCGCCTCGCTCAACTCTTCTTCTAGGCGACGGGCTTGGTCGCGGGTAGCTATCTCATCAATAAATTCATCCAAATCGCCATCCATGACCGTCGGCAGATTATAGTTAGAAATATTGATGCGATGATCGGTGACACGGCTTTGAGGATAGTTATAGGTACGTATTTTCTCGCTCCGATCACCGCCCCCCACTTGGCTACGACGCATCCCCGCCACTTCAGATTGTTGACGTTCCATTTCCATTTCATATAAGCGGGCCAACAACACCATTTTGGCTTTTTCGCGGTTTTGCAACTGGCTACGTTGGTCTTGACACTCGACCACGATTCCACTAGGAATATGCGTCATACGCACCGCTGAATCGGTTACGTTAACGTGTTGGCCGCCTGCGCCCTGACTGCGAAATACGTCTACGCGCACATCATTCATGTCTAAATGCACATCCACTTCTTCTACTTCGGGCAACACCGCCACCGTCGCTGTGCTGGTGTGAATGCGGCCTTGGCTTTCAGTCGAAGGCACACGCTGAACCCGATGCACGCCGCTTTCCCATTTCAGGCGACTATATGCACCTTGACCGCGCACTTCAAATGTCACTTGTTTATAGCCACCATTGCCAGTTTCGTTGCCACTAATTAGCTCTACTTTCCAACGGCGGCCTTCGGCATAGCGCACATACATGCGATACAAATCGGCAGCGAACAGCGCGGCTTCTTCGCCACCGGCCCCGGCCCGAACTTCGACGATCACGTTTTTATCGTCGTTGGGATCTTTAGGCAACAACAGCACTTTCAAGTCGTCTTCTAGCTGCGGAATCAGTTCTTCCAACCGATCCACTTCTTCGCGCACCATTTCGCCCAGTTCTTTGTCGCCCAGAAGCGCTTTGGCTTCTTTATGTTCGCGTACGGCTTGTCTATATTCACGATATTTGGTTACAATGGCATCAAGTTGTGACTTTTCTTTTGATAGCTCGGCAATGCGTGTGTAATCCATTGCCACTTCTGGATCACTCATTAATCGTTCGATTTCAATGTAGCGGGCTTCTACGCCCTCAAGTTTATCTTGGAATCCCATAGTCTATATGTCCGATAGCTTTTGATAGGTGTATCCTTCATTTTACCAGAAATGCAGCCTGAAACAGATCAAAAAATTCTGCTTGCATGTTAGGTGGCAATAGCACACAATAGGCCTTTATGACAACGATACACAACCCTTCTGACAAAGCCGCCCAACGCGGCGAACCCAGCTATGTTTGGCGCAGCGGACAAGAGCGCCGCTTGCAAATGATTTTGCAACATGTTGCCCTCTCGGCCGACACGCGCTTTTTGGAAGCGGGGTGTGGCAACGGGCTATATGCCTCACAAATCCTAGATCGCTTTGGGGTGCAAATGGAAGCCTTTGATATCGAGTTCGAGCGCATCCAAATTGCCCAACAGCATGTGCCCCATGCTATCATTGCCCAAGGCGAGTCCTTGCCCTATCCTGATGATTATTTCGACGCGGTGTTCAGCAACGAGGTGATCGAGCATGTGCAAGACGATCAGCTTTTTGCTAACGAGATAGTGCGCGTTTTAAAGCCCGGCGGGCGCTTGGTGTTGTTTTGCCCCAATCGCTGGTATCCTGTCGAGCAACATGGGCATTATTGGAAGGGCAACTATCACTTTGGCAACACCCCCCTGATTAACTATCTGCCAGATCGCTGGCGCAACCAGCTAGCGCCACATGTTCGCACTTATACAGGGCGCGGCATTCGGCGTTTGTTTGCCCACCTGCCCACACAGATCATTCATCACTCGCGCATTTTTGGCGGCTATGACAACATTATCATCCGCAAACCTGCTTTGGGGCGCTTGATACGCAGCGTGCTATATCCACTCGAGCATACCCCTTTACGCCTAGTGGCTTTATCACATTGGTTGGTGGTCGAAAAGCAAAGGTTGTTTTAAGGATTGTTATAGGGCGGTAAGGTTTTTCGGCAAGTATCCTTCATAAAAGTAACGTATCGCTACTTTTTGGGTTTTGAAGGAGAACACATGAAAAGCAAGCACTTTTGGTTGCTAGGAGCAATAGCTATACTTGTTATTGTTGGAGGAGCTGGTCTGTTGATCAATCACGCAAACGCCCAATCTATTGAATGTGATGGTGAAACAATACCCGTCTCAGCTAGCATCCTCAACACATGGTCAAATACCGACTTTTGCAGCTATACCATTGACTATGGCGAGGTGTTGTCGGGTGGTGTCCCGCGAGATGGCATTCCGCCTGTTTATCCCGCAGGCTATATTTATCCCGATAACATCTCATCATTAGGTGGGCGCACACCCACTTATGCCATTAACTATGTGAGTATTGAAGCAGGCAACCAAATTTTTGCCGACCAAGCGCCTGTTTTGTCGGTTGTCATTAACGATGAGGCCCGCGCCTATCCGTTGGGGGTTTTAACCCGCCACGAAATCGCCAATACTGAAATTGGTGGTGTGCCTGTGGCCGTCACATTCTGCCCCTTATGCAACGCGGGCATCACTTTTGAGCGCGTGGTAAACGGCCAAGAACTACACTTTGGGGTAAGTGGCTTTTTAAGAAACAGCGATTTGATTATGTGGGATCATGAAACCGAATCTTGGTGGCAGCAAGCCACTGGTGAGGGTATTGTAGGCGAGTTTGCAGGCACAGCGCTAAACTTTGTCACCACCAGCATGGTCAGCTGGGGCGATTTTAAGACTGCCTATCCTGAAGGGCAGGTATTTTTGCCCGTTATTGGGTCTAGTGGACAAGCCGGCCAAGACTATGACTACAACCCCTATAGCGGCTATGACAGTCGCGGGGGCAACCCGTTCTTATTTCGGGGTGAACTGGACACCCGCCTAGAGCCAACCGAGCGCGTGGTGGGTTATCGAGGCGACACAACCGACAAAGCCTATCCCTTTTCAGCATTGGCTGAAACAGTTGTAATCAATGATGTGGTGGATGGCCAGCCCATAGCAATTTTCTGGCAGCCGGGCGCAACCTCGGCACTAGATGCATCTAGCATCAGTAATGCCCGCGAAGTCGGTTCGGCAACCGTTTTTGAGCCAACTTTGCCCGACGGCACGGTACTCACCTTTGTTGGAGACGGTACAACCATCCGCGACGAGCAAACGGGCAGTGTGTGGAATATTTTTGGCCAAGCCATCGAGGGCGAATTAGCAGGAACAATACTCTTTCAACAACGCAGCGTCACCCATTTCTGGTTTGCATGGGCAGCTTTCTTCCCCGAAACCGAGATTTGGACGGCTGACTAAGCATGTGGGCGGCCAGATAAGACCTGTGGCCGCCCAACCATGTTATTCTTCAATAAAAACAGGCAAATGCCCCAGCGCAATAACATTTGTCCATTTGGCGCGATCGCCTTCGGTGAAGATGGCGGCCTCGGCCACCACGTCTGCGCCAGCTTTATCCATTACCAAACGCATGGCTTGCAGTGTGCTGCCGGTGCTAATGACATCATCAATAAGGGCAGTGCGCCGCCCTTCTATCAGTTTCCTGTCTTTCTCGTCTAAAAACAGCTTTTGTGGCTCACCTGTGGTGATCGAAAGCGTCTCGGCTTCAATGGCCGCGCCCATATAAGGCTTATATTTCTTGCGTAGTACCACATAGGGCAGCGCCATCATCATACTCAGAACATGCACCAAGGGGATGGATTTGGCCTCGGCGGTCACCAACACCTCAGCATTATGGGGTGCTAGTTTTTCGGCCAAGTCGCGGCTAACAGCTTCCACCAATTCAACATCGCCCAAGATATTGACGATAGCAATCCTTACCCCGGATGCCACTTCAAACAAAGGCAAGTCGCGGGTAAGCCCCGCCACATTCACTTGATAAATTTCACGCGATGAATCATTCATTTGATTTGCTCCTGAATAGTCAAAAATTCAATAAGCGGTTGAACCGTTTGAATCAGCAAGGCCAAACGCTGGGCCACAAACTGCTGATCAGCAGGCAGTAAGGCTTCGCTGGGATGCGTTTCATAGAGCTTCGTCCAGCCCCGATCCCACTGTTCGGCGACTACATCACCCACCATAGCAGCCCGAATTTCTAAAATATAGCGCGAGAGTTGACCAAGCCAAAAGGTATTGAGCGCAGAATTACGGCTCTCAAAATGTAGCCCTACCTCTAGCCGCCGCCCTGCATGGGCATTCGGGCGCGAGACCTCATAATGAATATGCTTGTCTGCCCCAAAATAGACCTGAAAAATCCACTGTGTCTCGCCAAGTTGAAAATGATGATAAGCGGAATCAAGGTAGTGAGGCAATAATTTTTTAAGCCCACGCATAAAATCGGTGTGTTTAAGTTCGGCCATGATTCTTTAATCCCACTGTGGTATCACCGAAACGACATCGCGCAAAGCATACAGCGCAAACAACGCCAATCCGAGCACCAGTACCATACTCAGCCAGCCTAAAAACGGTGGCTTGGCGATGATAGTGCGCCGCCACCCATCGGCCCCTAAGGCCAACACCAGTGCCACAGGAATAAGCGACGGATAGAGATAGCGGCCTTGAAACTGCACAAACGTGCGGTTATAGATGAGAAATTGCGCCGTCACCAAAACTATACTTAGTGCCAGCAGGGCCAAAATTTCACGTTGAGGACGATTTAACTGGCGCGGCCAACGCCTCAATACTACATCTAAAACTATGCCCAAGAGCAACACCCCAATTAGAACGCGCAGCCCTGTATAAATGCGCGGCTGCATAGGATAAGCCATCCAGCCAAATTGCCCCCAAAAACTCTGAAAGGTAGTGCGTGTTAGGTTTTCAATGTAGAGGCGGTCACTACCATTTAAGTCGCGCTGAATGTAATCTTCTGTTCGCAGTTGGCCCACCACAACTTCATCATGGCGTTGCAAGCCCAAAAAGTCGGTTCCGCCATACACATCTAGGCTATGCAGCCACCACACACTGCCCAACAACACCGCCACCACCCCAAAACCCAATACATGGGGCAAAGCCGCCCTTAGTGCCCATTTTTCGCGCCACCACCGCAACAAAATCGCTAGCCCAGCAATGCCGGCCGTAAAATAAACTGTTGTTTTAGTAAGGAAAACCAACCCCGTCAAGATGCCCAAGCCCACCGCCCACCGCCAATCCACGCGCTCACGAGTGAGGTAGATAGCCGTTAGCCACATCACTGCACCACCCAGCGTTTCGGCCAATGCGTCGTTGCTAACACCGCCCATAATCGCTAAACGTTGGGGAATAAAAGC
>CAZLPC010000019.1:6871-9112 GCA_964561305.1 uncultured Anaerolineae bacterium | reverse complement strand
GTGACAATCGCTAAATAAGGCTGATGGGGGAAGATCAGACGCACAACCCCCCACCCACATATAATCGCGCCCGTACCCAACACCACCGAAAACAAGCGCATCACGCCTAAATCACCATCACTTATCCGATAGACAACGGCTTGCAAGGTGTAGTAAAGCGGTGGCTGATGGTCTTCATACTCAATCACAGCTACACCCACCGCTAAGGTTGGATCATAGCCACAGGCCGCTAAAAACGGCGTATTAATCGCGGCCAGCGATGGATCACCCTCTACTACTGCCGGATGAAAACTACACCGCGTCATCATATTTTGATAGGGCTGGTTCCAGTCGCCCATTTCAATAACAGGATAGCGCCCTGTCTCGGCCAATTGACGGATATAGTTGTAGTGGGCAGTCTCGTCGGGTACTTGCCAAGGCGGGGTACGCAAGGCAAAAGCCGCCGCTAAAGCGCCATATCCAATCAAAACCATCAACAATAGCACAATCTCAAGTCGAAGTTGTTTCGGTACTTTCATGGTGTAGCCATGCCCGTAGCTTTGTTTGCGCGAACAAAATAATCAGTATGGGGGCCCATGCACACATCACCCCCAAACAGATAATACGCGATAGGGGCCCTAAAACACTGCCTAAATCGGCCATCAATCAGTCCTCTAGCTTTTCGCGTTCGGCATCAGCAAGTGTTGGGTCGAGTTTGGTGATGATGGTCGCTGGCTCGCGCAATGCTTGACCAGCAGGCAATTGGCTGGGTTGCCAATGACCTGTGGCTGGGCCAGCATCATACAACAAAGCTCGATGTGAATGCGTTGTTTCTTGCAATGCTTGAATCTGCAAATCGCCAAATAAAGGCGTGTCATAACCCAAGTAATGGTGAATGCGCTCGCTGGTGAAAGGCAAAAATGGTGCAAAAATGACCTTTAGACTATCTATGCACCGCAAGGCTGTATAAATGGTGGTAGCGGCAGCTTGGCGATCATTTTTAATGGCTTGACCAAACCATGGTGCACCGTCTAAATAGATGTTCACTTCAGTAGCCAAGCGCAGTGCCTCGCCCAAGGCATCGCGCAATTTTACGGCCTCAATCCGTTCGCCGACACCATCGAACCCCGCTTCAATTTTTGCTAATATCTCACGATCCATGTCGCGCAAGTCGGCGGGTTGGGGCACTTGGCCTTCAAAGTGCTTCATGGCAAACTTTAGCACCCGATTCACCAAATTACCCCATTTGGCCAACAGCTCGTTATTGTTACGGGCGATAAAATCTTCCCATTTCCAGTCGGTATCACGATTTTCGGGCATTACGGCGGTCAGATAATAGCGCACAGCATCGGGATCATAGTCGTCAAGCAGGTCTGGCATCGAGATAAACCACTTTTGGCTTTTCGAGATTTTGCGGTCTTCTAGGTTTAGATATTGATTGCCGGGTACATCATAGGGCAAAGAAAGCGGCGTATCGTCGCCGTCGTTATAAATCCCATTGATACCCAGCAACTCGGCGGGCCAGATAATAGTGTGAAACAAGATGTTGTCTTTGCCTAAGAAGTTATAGACCCGTGCTTGGGGGTTATACCACCAATTTTTCCATGCGTCGGGCTGCTGGGTCACCTTGGCCCACTCAATACTGGCTGTCAGATAGCCCATTACAGCCTCAAACCATACATACATGCGCTTTTCGGCCCATAATGGATCGTCCAGTGGCAACGTAATGCCCCAATTCACATCGCGGGTAATCGGCCGCCCACGTTGATCGTCCACCTTACTCAGTGACTCGTTCATCACGGTGGGCCGCCAATGATGGATGTGGCTTTCTAAATATGCCCGCAATGGCTCCCGAAACTTGGCGAGGTCTAAAAAGTAGTGTTCGGTCTCGCGCTGAACAGGTGTGCTGCCATCGGCTTTGCCACGCGGATTAATCAGTTCAATCGCATTTAATAGGCTGCCACAATTGTCGCATTGATCGCCGCGTGCATGTTCATAACCACACACCGGACATGTGCCTTCGACATAGCGATCTTCCAGAAAACGGTTTTCAGTTAGGCTAAACAGGCGCAGTTGCTTCTCGACATATAAATAGCCACGCTCTAGCAACTTTAGAAAAATATCTTTGGCGATACGATGATGATTTTCGGTGTCGGTATGGGTATAGAGATCAAACGACATGCCCATTTTTTGCAACACATTTAAATGGCTTTCATGAAATTCCTCAAACAAAGCCCGATAGGAAACTCCGCGTGCATCGGC
>CAZLPC010000019.1:0-6861 GCA_964561305.1 uncultured Anaerolineae bacterium | reverse complement strand
TCGGCCTCGATCATGATGGGCGTGCCGTGCGAGTCTGAGCCGCTTACCATGATCACATGATTACCCTTTAGGCGATGATAGCGGGCGAAAATATCGGCGGGCAAAAACGATCCCGCGATATGACCAGCGTGCAGATGGCCGTTGGCGTAAGGCCATGCCACCGATACATGAATATAGTCTGCCATAACGTTACAAGCTCCTTTACAAAAGGCCAACCAACCGTTAAACAAAAAACCGTCGGTACTGTGCCGACGGTTCGCGTGAAAATAGGACATGTGTGCGTTTGGTTCTCCAATCGCGCCACACTGCCTCTAGTTTCACGCTCAAAGTACGCATCATGATAAATATCATGTTTCTTTTTAGAATCAGGCTTTCCCAATCACAAATTTATTTGTAATCAGCATCTCTCTGCCTGTATGCGTTTAAATTTGCCCATGATGTTATTATAGCAGAGAATTTGCTATTCGTGGCGATTACTTAGGGCCTGATTCAAAAGTCGTCCTAAAACTTGAGCATCGGCCTTGCCTTTCATGGCTCGCATCACTTGACCAATTAGAAACTTCTCGACCTTTTCTTCACCATTTAGCCAGCGTTGCACCTCATCAGGATTATCATTTAGCACCTGCTGAACAGCACTTTGCATCACTGCTTCATCGGTTTCTTGCGACAAGCCCTGTTCTTTAACAATTTGGGCTGGATCGCCGCCGTTTTCATACATGGTGGTTAGCACTTTTTTGGCCGTGTTATTGTTGATAGTGCGCTCATCCACCAACTTAATCAGTGCCACCAACTGATCTGGCCCAATTTTCGTCTCGCTGATTTGTTCGCGCTCTAGGCCATCTTTGTTCATTAGTCGAAAGATTTCGACGATGATCCAGTTTGCGAGGGATTTGGGATCACCTCCTGCAATCACAGCATCCTCAAACCATTCAGCAATAGCGCGATCTGCCACCAACACCGCTGCATCATACATACCTAACCCCAAGTCATCCATATAGCGTTTGCGCTTGATATCGGGTAATTCGGGCATGGTTGCTCGGATACTATCCACCCACTCGGCCGATACCTGTAGGGGCGGCAAATCGGGTTCTGGAAAATAGCGATAGTCGTGGGCATTTTCTTTGCTGCGTTGGGCCACCGTCGCCAAGCGGGCTTCGTCCCATCCCATTGTCTGCTGAATAACTTGCCCCCCCGAATCATAGAGCGCAATCTGCCGCGCAATTTCATAGTCGGTGGCACGCGCTACATTACGAATACTATTGAGGTTCTTCACCTCGGTGCGCGTCCACAGATCATCAGAGCCAACTGGCCGTACCGAGATATTTGGCTCCATCCGCAGCACACCCTTGCTCATATCACCATTATTCACGCCCAAGTACTCTAAAATAGCGCGCAGTTTGCGGGCAAAGGCTTCTACTTCGACGGCACTGTGCAAATCTGGCTCGGTCACAATTTCTAGCAAAGCCACGCCCGACCGATTGAAATCTACCAAGCTGCTACCATCGTTTAGATGGGTATTCTTGGCGGTGTCTTCTTCAAGATGCGCCCGTCTGATGCCAATGCGTTTTGTTGTGCCATCTTCTAGCTCAATATCCAGCCAACCATTTATACACAATGGATATTCGTATTGGCTGATCTGATAGCCTTTGGGCAAGTCGGGATAAAAATAGTTTTTGCGGGCGAAAATACTGGTCTCGCGGATTTCGCAATTAAGCGCCAAGCCCACCATAATAGCAAACTCGACGGCCCGTTTGTTAATGACAGGCAAAACACCCGGCATCCCCGTACACACCGCACATACCGCCGTATTGGGCGCAGACACAGTGGGATCAACCACCGGACAGCGACAAAACATTTTGGTATTGGTCAATAGCTCGGTATGAATTTCTAGCCCGATCACGGGTTCATAAGTAATGGCCCCCATGTCGTCTCACTCCTTGTCTGATTTTGATAAATGTAGATAATAGCTATCTAGCCGTGGCGCTGCATAAAACGATGAATGCGCTCTAGGGCTTGTTCAATTTGCTCATAAGATGTGGCATAGCAAGCCCGTACGAAGTCTTTGCCACTGTCGCCAAAGGCACTGCCGGGCACAACCGCCACATGCTCCTCATTCAGCAACAATTCAGAGAAGGTTTCGCCATCCATGCCCGATGCACTCACATTTGGAAAGGTGTAAAAAGCCCCGCGTGGCTCGAAGGTGGCTAGGCCCAGTTCATTAAGGCCTTTTACCAACAATTGGCGGCGGCGATCATATTCTGACACCATCATTTGTACATCATCTTCACACTTTAAGGCTTCCAACGCGGCATATTGCGAAACGGTGGGCGCAGACATAATGGTATATTGATGAATTTTTCGCATGGCAGCAATAAAATCAACATTGGCAGTTACATAGCCCACGCGCCAGCCGGTCATGGCATGGCTTTTGCTGAAGCCACCCAGTACCACTGTGCGGTCACGCATATTGGGCAGTGTGGCAAATTGGGTATGCTGAATGCCATAGACCAAGCGATCATAAATTTCATCTGAAATGACCAACAAATCGTGTTTTTCGGCCAGTTTGGCAATGGCCAATAGCCGTTCATGGCTTAAAACTGCGCCCGTTGGGTTGTTGGGATAGCCCAGCAGCAGAGCCTTGGTGTTGGGTGTTATGGCCGCCTCTAAATCCTCGACACGTACTTGAAAATCCTCTTCCATATAGGTCGGAACCATAATCGGCTTGCCACCTGCAAAAATAATCTCTGGGCCATAAGCGACGAAGCAGGGTTCAGGAATGATCACTTCATCGCCGGGGTTGATGAGCGCTGTCGCAACCAAATACAGTGCCTCGCTAACACCTACCGACACCAAAATTTCATCTTGCGGGTTATAGCGAATGCCATACAATCCTTGTATATAATCAGCAAGGGCTTCGCGCAGTTCGATCAGGCCATTGTTGCTGGTATAATGTGTCTCGCCATGTTGAAGGGCCTGCACACCTGCCGCCATAATACGATCTGGCGAGGTAAAGTCGGGTTCGCCAATGCCCAACGAGATCACGTCTTGCATTGTAGCCGCAATATCAAAAAATTTACGGATACCCGACGGCGGCACAGCATGAATCCGATCTGCGATAAACTTGTTCATCAAAATCCCAAACTCCTCATCATGAAAAAAGATGACAGTCAGTATAGCCAATCTAGGATGAATAGAAAATGTTTGACTCTCAGCGCCTCTCTCAACTTCACAGTTTGATCCAAGCGGCCCAGCTAGATGCTGCCGTCATTCTGCCCGGCTACAATTTGCAAGCCCTTACAGGGGTACGCTTCATGCTACTAGAACGACCTTTTATGACGATTATCCCTGCTAATGGCGAAGCCCAGACCATTATCCCATCGCTAGAAGCGCAACAATTTGTTGAAACGGGCTTTCCCGGCCAAGTGCATCGTTGGACAGATGCCGACGGCTATGAAAGTGCATTTGCGGCAGCCTTTGGCAACCTAGATTTAGATGGCAAAACCATCGGTGTCGAGGGGTTGCGGATGCGCTATCGGGATGTTTTGTTGCTTCAGAAGCATACCACCGCCCAAATTGTAGATACCGATCCAGTATTAGATCAGTTGCGCCTGCATAAATCTGCTCAAGAAATTGAGTATCATCGGAAAGCCGCCCAAATTAGCGAAGCGGCGCTTTCGACGCTGCTTTCAGAGCTTAAAGTTGGGATGACCGAGCGCCAAATTGCCCGCCGCCTAGATGAACTGCAAACACAACTAGGGGGCGAAGGCGTGTCATTCCCTTCAACGGTGTTAGTCGGGGCGCGATCGGCCTTGCCTCATGGCGAAAGCAGCGACTATGCCCTGCAACACAGCGATATACTATTGATTGATTATGGTACGCGCTATAAGGGCTATGTTTCTGACATCACCCGTGTGTTTTTTGTAGGTCAACCTGTACCGCAACTGGAGGCTGTGTATAACGCAGTGTTGGCCGCCAACGAGGCCGGGCGCTTGGCAGCCCGCACTGGTATTTCCGGTGCTGCCTTAAACGACATTGTTGCAAATGTGCTGCGCGAACACGGCTATGGCGAGTATATTGTGCATCGTACGGGGCATGGCATTGGCCTAGATGTCCATGAGCACCCCAATATCAGCACCGAAAACAATCACCCCCTAGCGGCAGGAATGGTCTTTACCATCGAGCCGGGGTTATACCTGCCCGGTGTAGGGGGCGTGCGGATTGAAGACAATGTTGCAATTGGGCCCGATGGTGGTGTAGATGTGCTGACCACCTTCCCCCGCGACTTACAAGTGCTTGATCTTTCTTGAATGGAAAATTTGTGCTAGGCTGTCTGTTAACAATGGAAGGTTAGCAGGAGAAGGCCATGCAGCGCCGAGATCGGCAAAGTGAAGTGGTGGTCGCTGTTATTGCGATAGGTGTCATTGCAGCGGCCCTCACTTTCGGGATTGTACTCAGTTTAGGCAACCAAGAAAACAGTGCATCGGCCACGCCTAGCTCTGACCTGCAAAATGTGCTTATCTCGGATGAGCGCCCCACTATTGAGATAACAACAGTGGCCCAAGATGAGCCAACATCAACGGCAGTAGCTTCTGAAACACCCACTACATCGGCAACTTCTACTCATTTGCCGACCCAGACTTTTGCTATCCCGACGACAACCAATGTCGCTACAGAAACAGTTGAAACGTCTACAGCGACTATCACTCTAACCGCCACCCATACGACGACCGCAACCCGTCAACCTTCTGACACACCGACCGCAACTCATACACCGACCGCAACCCATCAATCTTCCGATACCCCAACCACAACTCAGACCCATAGCCCGTCGCCGTCGGCTACCCTAACTGCTACACCCACCCACACCCAGACCTATACACCCAGCTTTACACCCACTCGCACGCCTTCTCATACGCCAAGGGCAACCCGCACTGCCAGCCAAACCGCTACCTATACTGCCACACGAACCATCACACCCTTCCCAAGTTTAACTATTACGCCCTATTTATTGTCCCCCACACAAATTGCATGTATCCCTAATCCAGACTGGGAGCCTTATGTGGTGCAAGTAGGCGACATTTTATTTGAGATTGCGTTGGCTTCGGGTTTGCGAACGGATGTCTTGCGGCAAGGCAATTGTATTGAAGGTAGTGCTATTATTGCTGGCCAAACCATTCTTGTGCCGCCAAGCTCACCCCTTCTGCAAGCGCAACCAAGCCCACCAGTCACTACGCCAAACTGCAAAACAGCGACCGTTCAAATTAGCTATCCGCGCAATGGGGATATACTAAATGCGCCATTTGCAGTGCGGGGCATTGCTGATAATGAATTTTTTGGCTATTACATTTTGCGGGTAGTGCCCAATCCGGAAACCGCTTTCACGGTTTATGAGAGTAATCAGCGCGTGGCCACAAATAACATGCTTGGCACGGTCAACTTGCCCGAATTTCCAAGCGGTAACTACACCTTGCGGTTGGTCGTGTTTAATCAATGGGGCAATGCAATAGATTTTTGCGATGTTGGGGTCACATTTACCCAATAGTCCATTGTTTTTTGTGGCATTGTTGGCCAATGTTGTACAATTCAAGTAGCAGTTATCTATTGTTTGTTTATTTTGAGACGGATACTTTAGCGCATGGCCGAAGAACGTATAAAACAACTGTTACAACAAGGCGTGGCGGCGGCCAAGGCTGGCCAAAAACAAGAAGCCTTCGATATTCTTCAACGGGTTGTCAAAATTGAGCCCGGCAATGAGACCGCGTGGCTATGGCTTAGTAGCGTGGCACGCAACGAACAAGAACGCATTTTTTGTCTGAAGCAGCTTTATGCCATCAATCCCAAAAACGAACTAGCGCTTAAGGGCTTGAAGGCATTTGGCATTGATCCAACCGAGCAACCTAAGGCGGCTTCGACAGCACCCACCTTTGATGTGCCAGCCGTAACCCCCGACCGCTTGCGCGAGGTGCAGGCTGTTGTAGAAGAATTTTTGGCAAATTATCGCACCCAACAATATTCTCCATTAGAAATTGAATGGACGAAAAAAGAAAAGCAACGCTATGGCGAGGCCACAGCGCGGCGCATTCAGCGCACTGCTTATGCAACTGGTGGGCTGGCGGCCATTGCTGTGCTGGGGCTGGTTGGCTTCTTGCTATATAGCCTAATTAGCAGTGGGCGTGGCACAAGCGAAGCACAACTGGACACCAGAGGCTTGGTGACGGCGGGGCCCATCTTTACACCAACCATCACACCCAGCCCAACCGTTAATCCCAATACCCCCATTCCGCCCAACGTTTTTGAAACGCCTACCCCCGTAGTGGTGGTGGGGTTGCCGCGTGGCAACGAACGCGCCCAACCAACGCCTACCAATATCTATCCCGGCATTCAACAAGTCGAAATTCGGAATGCCTTACCTGCTTTTGAACAAGGTGACTATGCCCGAATGCGTGACGTTTCTGAACCCTTCCAAAGCGAAGAGTCCCGTGCTTGTTATGCCGAAACCTACTATTATGATGCACTGGGGCGGGCCCGCGCTGGTGGCACAAGCAATCTGGCGGCTGCCGAGTCATTGCTTCAGCAAGCCTTAACTTTTGAAGCCGATCCTAACTTCGAGAACACCTGCGCCGATGCTAGTTTGATTAAAGCGGGCTTGTGTTTTGTGCGCTATCAACGGGCCGCTACCTCTAATACCACCAGTAGCCTTTTAAGCCAAGCCTTGCCAATCTGCGTCGAAGCCCATCAGCAAGATCAGCAATTGGTGGATGCAGCACTCTTTTTAGCCGATGTATATGTGGCACAAGGCGATTTTGATGCTGCCGTGACAACATTAGAAGCAACCCGTAGTTTTAGAACCGCATCGGGTTT
>CAZLPC010000018.1:0-17345 GCA_964561305.1 uncultured Anaerolineae bacterium | reverse complement strand
CGGGTCACCTTTGTCTACCTCCTACGCAAGAGGGCATTTCGGCATTATTAGAGCAACTTGGTCGTCTCTAGTTAGCGTCGTCGGCAGCTTTAAGCACGGGCAATAGCTCGTGGATAGTGGGCGGCAAATTGGACATGATTGGGTCTTGGTGGTGGGCGATAAGTTGCACCGCAAGCGGATCACCCCCAAGTGCGGCCACCATTTCAGCACCCCAAAGGGGATGTTGGGCGCTGACCACTATGGCTCGCCGCCAACCTTTTGCCTCGCCTTGCCCCCATTCCTCAAATTTGTGTGGCAACAGCATCTTAACCACTACTACCCCAATTCGATCCAAGACATTAAAGCGCAGCCGTGTTTTGCCGACATCGTGTAATAGTGCTGCTTGAAGTAACGCGGGGTGAGTGTGGCCTTGTGCTAGCAATTGCCGATAAACGCGCAAGTGGTGTTGGCGGTCGTTGCGCGACATGCTTAAAAACAATGCAAATAAAGGGGCGGGCAAGGCATCTTTGGCCAGATGATCGGCCACTGGCCGCCAATTGGCCGTCAGCGCTTGGGCAGTTTGCCATGCCCGATAGGTGATGCTGCCCATGTCCTAGCCTACCGTTAGCTCTAAAAGCACTTGCAAAATCGGCGAAAACACCACGCCCAGCACGCTTAAACCAAAAAAGCCTGACATCAGCAGCAGCAACAGCGCAAATTGCGATTCGCGCTCATAGCGCATCAGCTGGTAGGATTGGTCGGCAGGGATAAGCCCGTTTAGGATTTTCCAGCCATCCAGTGGCGATAGGGGAATGAGGTTAAATAAGAACAACACAAGGTTAAAAAAAACAATGGTCAGCAGTGTGTTGTAGACAAAAGTGCCGCTATTAATCAGCCCTACGCCGTCTACAATGCGTATCAGAAAGCCAAACAGAAACGCTAAGATCAAATTGCTAACAGGGCCGGCCAAAGCCGTAATCATCAAGCCACGTTGTTCGTTGGGATAAAAAGCACGCGGATTAACGGGCACTGGCTTAGCCCAGCCAAAGCCCACAATTAGCGCCAAGATAATCCCCACTGGCTCTAGGTGGGCACGCGGATCAAGCGTTAGACGGCCTTGATAATAGGCCGTGCTATCGCCCAAACGATAGGCTGACCACGCATGGGCATATTCATGCACTGTAAACCCAATAACAAGGGCAATGGCCCGCCCCAACAAAATCGCCAGCGACAAATCGTAAAGCATAATTTACTCTCCAGTAGAATGAGGGAAGCGCTGTTTTTCCATTACAAATCCATCTTCGCCATCATTATAGTAGCGGCGGCGGCGCTCAATGTGTTTATATTCCATTTGCTCATAAAGGGTGATTGCGGGTGTATTAGAGGCTCGCACTGTTAGACGAATGCGCGGCGGATTGAGTACATCTTCAATCCATTTTAATAGTTGGCGGCCTACCCCTTGGCGCTGATAGCGGCCTGCCACACCAATTGTGATGATCCACGCGGGATAGCCGCCAAAGGCCTGCGAGACCGCTAAAAATGCTGCCAAATTGCCCTCAGCATCTATCATTTTCAGTGTTTTGATACGCGGCAGCAAAAAGAGTGCAGCAATTTCAATAAGTGGAAAAGCATCTTTGGGAAAGATTGCTTTTTCTAAGCGCCGCACTGCCCACACATCGCGCAGAGTAGCATTAACAATTTGAAAATCATTGTTAGGTGATGAAGACATAAACTATGTATGACTTAGGCTGTGGCGTGTAGGCTATGTTGGCGCACGTCATCAATGCTCTCGATAGTATCTTTGAGCAGATTAATTTCGCCTGCGATACTTTGGTGCAGGCGTTCGGTCCCGCCGCTATCCAGTTGGCGTGTATCTAGCAATTGCACTTGAGCATAGATGGTTCCTAATGAAGCCAGCGTATTGTCTAGTTGAATGGTAGCACGTTTGATAGATGTTTCTAGTTGGTGCAAGTGTTCGGCATGGGTCTGATAAAGCTTGATCGAGGCTTCTAGATCGGCTTGCAGACGCGGATCAGCTTCAGTTTGCAGGCGTTGTTGCAATGTTTTTAGCTCGTGGGGCACACGGGCCAAATCGCGCCGTAATAATGAGTCTTCTTCATACAGGTCAATGCGGCGGGCCAGTGTATAAATATGCCCTACCCAATCATTCATTTGGCTAGCAGTTGTGTCTAGGCGTGTACCCATGCCACCGCGTTTAGATTGCGCTACTGTTTTAATGCCAGTGGCATATTCAATCGCTTGTTGTAAACGCTGGCGCGACCGCGGGTTTTTAATGGTATCAGCATCATGCTGTGCGCTAGCAATGCTATCTAGGACCGCTGCAATGGTGCTGTCGTCACGCAGATTTGCAATCAAGAGCGCGGTTATTCCCAAAACACCCAAAATAAGCCAAAAAAATGACGACAACCCAAGAATTTGGACGTTAAATACCAAACCCAACCCAGCCACCAGCAACAAGCTAATTGCTTGTGGGCTATAGAGGGTGTCGTGGACGACGTGGCGAACAACTTGTTGGCGCGGTGTTAGATCTAGCACAGTAGGGTATCCTCTTACTCTTGGCCTTCAAAGCCCAAGCGCCGTCGTCGTTCTTCTAACTGAAGCTCAATCTCGCTTTGGGCCATGCTCTCGTCAACTTGATTTTGCAGGCGGCTACTTAACACTTCAGCTTCGGTCTCGGCGCGGTCTAGCTCAAACAAAATGCCTTCACTAATGCGTCGGATGTCGTCGTCGCCAGCACCAGCCAAGTCGTCGAGGCTGCGTGCGGTGCGGTTGGCCAGTTTCTTGGTCGCAATAAGTTCAATTAATGCCCGCAGTTGCTCGCGTTGTTGCCGAATAAGCAACAAGCGATGTTCTAGCCGACGGCGCGACAACAACAGTTGCTGATATTCTTCTTCTAGGCGCTGCCATTGTTGCCGATATTCTTCAGCAATTTTCTGCTTATTATTGAGATCGGTTTGGGCAGCAAGCGCCAACTCGTTTTTACCCTTTTTCAGCAGGGTATCAATATTGGCATCGAGGGCTTCAATTTGTGCCGTAAATTCTTCAAAACGGCGTTTCAGGCTCTTAGAATTGCCCCCAACCGTAACAGCGCTTTGCTCTAAGTCGTCAAGATTGCGTTCGGCTTGGCGAATATACTCATCAATCACTTTCAAAGAGTTGCGGCGCAACGCACCATCCATCATATTATGAATGTTGGCCGAGATGAGTGTGTTAAACTTGCTGATGACCGAAGCCATGTGCATCTTATCCTTAATTAGCTAACTACTAATTGCTGATTGTTGATACTTTTACGCAGAAATGTAGGTAAAAGTTACCACTATCTTAGCATATTCTAGGAGTGGGCGGGCAGAAACATCCTAAATATTGAGCCTTTTCCAAGCTCAGATTCAACTTCTACAGTGCCGCCATGCAGGTGGGCAATACGTTTAACAATGGTTAGGCCTGCACCTCCACCTTGATCCTCATAATCTTGCCGATTAATTTGGTAGAACGGCTCAAAAATACGTTCTACCTCTTCGGGTGGAATGCCACGCCCTTGATCGCCCACTGCGAAACAAACCACTTGTTTGCCATCGGGTGCAGTTAGCATCAGTTGTATGGCGCTGCCTTTATTGCTAAATTTAGAAGCATTGTCAATAAGGGCCCGCAATGCCTTTACAATATAATCGCTATAACCAATGATAGGCGGTGTATTGGGATCAATATGAATGTGCAGGGCTTGTTGGCGCTCTGATAAAACAAATTCACTGTCGTGGCGTAGGGCAGAGAGCAACAATTGATAGTCGTCAATAAGGCCCCGATGCAACACATAAGAATCTTCGGCCTCACCTGTTTCTAGCTCGACCAGCAAGATAAAATTTTCGACCAAGCGGCGCAGGCGTGTAGCCCCAGAGTCCACACCCGATAAATACATCCGTAATGAGTCAGCAGTTAGGCTGTGGGCATCTATCTGCTTTAGCATGTCGCTATAGGCTACTACATAGGTTAAGGGTGTATTGAATTCGTGATACAAAATGGTCATGATGTTGCGTTTAAGATCGCTAATTTGTTGATCCTGCTTTTTGCGGCGACGATGCACTTGGCGTAGCTTTGCCGACACCGCCACCAATAAATCATCAGGGCCAAACGGCTTGGCCACATAGTCATCTGCACCTAGTTCTTTACCTAAGTTTTCATCAGAGCGCTCGCCCTTTGCTGTTAAAAAGATAAAGGGTAGATCGTCCCACTTTTCTTCAGAGCGAACTGCATTTAGAAATTCATAGCCATCCATAATGGGCATCATAATGTCAGACACAATAATGTCGGGCAATAGGCCTTGTTGCAGCACTTCAAGGCCGGCCTTCCCACTATCGGCAGTAACCACTTCATAGCCTGCTAATTCTAAAATATCACGGATACCTTCCATCAGATAAAGATCGTCTTCAACGACGAGAATTTTGCCCTTCATAGTGTTTAGCATAGCCCTTCATCATGTCTGCTTACAATAGTGGTCAATTTGGCTGTCATACATCATTCTCTCTAAAGATACCATCGTTATAAGCACTTTGGGCCATAAAGCGTGCGTTTTCAGGTTGAATGGTAATGTCATAAACACAGACCAACACAACATCTTCAAAGTTCAATAAAAAAGAGTCGGTGGGGTGATGATTGGGCAAGTGGGGCGGCTCGATCAAGTGCCCCAAACCGTATGTATAGAGAATGCCATCGGGCATTTGGTACAATACAATCCAAGCGTGTTTCAAAAGATGTTTCCTCTAGTTCAGCTTACAGTGGCACATTAGCGCCAAATGTTTGATAATCAAAAAAGTCTGTGTGTTGATCAAAAGATTATTTGGATTTTATAGGTCATGACAAATTCGCCACAGTTTATAGATGACTTTACGACCAATGCGCTTTCACCCGCCCGCCCTTATGCCGAGTCAGGAGTGCAACGGGGTGGGTTGCTTAATACACACTACGACATGTATCTGTTGGTTGTAGTGGGATTATTATGCGCGATTGGGTTGCTGATGGTCTACTCTGCAAGCATAGACGCATCGTTTTTAGCTACTGAAGATCGTAGCACAACTTACTTCTTTCGTCGCCAGCTATTTCCAAATCTACTCGTTGGCATCATCGCACTGTACACATTTGCCCGCATAGATTATCGGATTTGGCGGCGAATTAGTATTTTGTTTATGTTTGGTATTATGGCCAGTTTGGTGTTGGTATTGGGCGTTGGCGACGACCGCCTAGAAGCGCGGCGTGCACTTATTAGCGGCTCCTATCAACCCGGCGAAGCCGCTAAGTTGGTAGTCGTCATGTATATGGCGGCATGGTTGGCTTCTAAGCGACATAGGCTGCGAAACGTGACCTATGGCATTTTGCCGTTTAGTATCATGATCGGCACGGTTTCGGTATTAATCATTTTGCAGCCCGATATTTCGACCGCGGCCAGCATTTTAGCCACAGCCCTCACCATGTTTTTTTTGGCAGGGGCCAGTTGGGCACAGGTTACAATTGTGACAATCGGCGGTGTGGCAGCTGGTTATCTTGTTGCAACCGAGTTTGAGTATGCCCGCCGTCGTATCGACGACCATCTGGGCGCAATTGAAAACCTTACACTGGCGAATGATCATGTGCGGGCGGCGATTGTCGCGTTTCTGGATGGTGGCTTGTTTGGCGTGGGCTTGGGCGAAGGTCGCCAAAAATACGTCATTCCTTTTCCACACACCGATAGTGTGTTTGCTGTTATCGGCGAGGAGTTGGGCTTGGTGGGGTGTTCGGTGGTCATTGCCTTATACATTGCCTTTATTCATCGTGGCTTCACAGTTGCCCGCAAAGCACCCGATGCGTATGGGGCTTTATTGGCGGCCGGTGTAACGATTTGGCTGGTTTATGATGCGCTGCTTAATATTGCAGTGATGGTGGCGCTTGTGCCAGCGACAGGTGTGGCTTTGCCGTTTATCAGTTTTGGCGGCTCTAGTTTGGTGAGTGCGCTAGCGGGAGTAGGGCTTATCCTGTCGGTGTCGCGGGTTGCTTCGCGCTATTCGCCTGATGAGCTTGAAGAATTGGCAGAGGTGGATATGACTATTCCTATTCGCCCGGCAAACTTTAACCCACCCAAGCCGACCCCGCGTGAAGAAATGGTGCGCCAACCGAAAAAGCGCCGCAAACGTACTGAAGAACGACCAACTCGACCTGAAGGGGCGGCTTCCCCCGATTTTGGCGGTGTGCTATCGGCAACTCGCCTACAAAAAGATTTGACAATGGCACAGGACGACAATTTGCCATTGGAATCACCTCTATCCGCGCAACCAGCACAGGAGCAACCAGACGATCATGACGACGATTCTGATCTCGGCGGGGGGAACGGGCGGGGGCGTATATCCCGCATTAGCTGTCGCTAGTGCGTTGCAGAAAGACCCGTCTGTATTGGTAGATTTTGTGTCTAGCACCACTGGGATCGAAAACGATCTCATCGAAAAATCTGGACAGATCTTTAACACATGGCGCAAGGTGCGCGGGGGGCCGCTGCATGGGGTTGGCTTGCCACGCAAGCTGATTAGCCTTGTGCAATTGGCAATTGGTACGCTGCAAGCAGCCATTATTTTGTTGCGCCAACGCCCTAGCGCGGTTTTCTTGACGGGGGGTTGGGTGGGTGTGCCCATTGCCGTTGCGGCCGGCGTTTTACAGATTCCGGTTGTGATTTATGTGCCCGATGTTGAGCCGGGCCGCAGCTTAAAAGCATTGGGACGCTATGCCACTGTGATCACGGCAACAGTTGCCGATACCGCCCAGTTTTATAGCCCCAAAAAGGAAGTGGTGGCGACAGGCTACCCGCTACGTGATGGCTTATTAGATCATACACGCGAGGAAGGCATAGGGGCTTTTGGGCTGGATGCTGACAAGCGCACTTTGTTGGTTTTTGGGGGCAGCCGTGGCTCGCGGGCCATTAATCGGGCTATTTATGGCAATCTTGACGCGCTACTAGAACTGCCGAACTTGCAAGTTCTTCATATTTCAGGACAATTGGATGCAACCGAAGTGCGCGAAGCACGGGCAGCGTTGCCAGCCGACCTGCAAGCGCGGTATCATGTGCGCGACTATGTACATGAGATGGGCTTGGCCTTGGCGGCGGCTGATGTGGTGGTTAGCCGAGCCGGTGCTGCCACCATTGCCGAACTACCCGCATTTGGGTTGCCAGCTATTTTAATCCCGTTGGCTTATGACTGGCATTATCAAGAGGTAAATGCTGATTGGTTGGCTCAACGCGGCGCGGCCATTCGGCTAGACGAGCCAAATATGACCGAGCAGTTGGTGGGGTTGATCCACACGCTATTCACAGATGACGAACGCTATCGTACCATGCAAACCGCAGCCTTAGCATTAAAAAATATGGACGGGGCTACCAATGTGGCCAACGTGATCCGAAATCGGGCGAAACAAAAGGATAGATAATGATCGAACTCAGTTCTTTTTTATGGTTCAATATCGCATTATTTGGCGTAATTGGCTATATGCGTGGTTTTAGCAAAGAATTTGTAGCCTTAGCTGGCATTATTTTGGCACTATTCGTGTTGGTCGAATTTGAATCGTTTTTCGACACATTGGGGCGCGGCTCTGGCTCAGAACAAGTTTTTTATGTCAAAGCCTTGTTTTTATTGGTTGTCACCTTTTTTGCTTATGAAACACCGCCGGGGCGCGTTGTGCCCACCAAGCGGCGTGGTGGGCGCGACAACCGCGACGCATGGCAAAACCGCATTTTGGGCGTGTTATTGGGTGGTTTTAATGCCTATTTAGTGGTGGGGTCGTTATGGTACTTCATGGATCAACTAAGCTACCCGCTATCCCCCAGCGTTACCACACCCTCCCCCAATTCTTCTAGCGCCGAAATGGTGACAACATTGCCATTGGTATGGATGCAAGAGGGTAATTTGCTCACCATTTTTGTGATTGCGTTGTTCTTGTTTATCCTGATTGCGATTATTTAGGGCTGTGCAATGCGCTATCATATTGTGGGGATTGGGGGCTTTGGCATGTCGGCCATTGCCCGTGTGTTGGCAGGGCGTGGGCACGACATTAGTGGATCAGATGCGCGGGCCAGTGCACTTACGGCTGCCCTAGAAGCTGAAGGCCTCCGTATTTATATTGGTCATAATGCCCACAATATCGAAGGCGCAACAGCTCTCCTTGCCAGCACCGCTATCCCCGAAGATAACCCAGAGTTGTTGGCGGCTAAACGCGCCAATATCCCCCTTTATCGTCGGCGCGAGTTAATGGCCTTGCTGACAGAAGGCCTCCGCACCATTGGCATTGCTGGCACCCATGGCAAAACCACTACAACAGCATTATTAACCCATACCTTAGATTTGGCTGGCCTTGACCCCACGGCAATTGTGGGGGGGGTAATGACCAACTATGGCTCTAATGCGCTAATTGGGCGCGGCGAATGGTTGGTGATAGAAGCCGATGAATATGGTGAGATGTTTTTGGGGCTTTCGCCAGAGATTGCCATCATCAACAACATTGAACACGATCACCCCGACCAATTTCCAGACCTCGCTGCTATGCTTCATGCTTTCCAAGCCTATAGCGAGCGTATTGTGCCGCATGGAATATTGATTGGCGGCATTGACACCCCTCCAGTGCAACAGTTGATAGAAGCCCGTGAATGGGCCGGATTGCCAACTATCACCTATAGCACTCATAATCCTAGCGCAACGTGGTACGCGGCCAATGTTCATACAACCTCAGTAGCCACCACGCGCTTTACTGTGATGCGTTCTGGCGCAGCAGTAGGCGACATTGAACTGAACATGCTGGGTATACACAATGTTGAAAATGCGCTAGGTGCTATTGCAGTGGCGGATTATATTGGTGTGGATTTTGCGACCTTACAGGCAGCCTTTAAGTCATTTTTAGGGACAGCGCGGCGCTCTGAAATAATGGGACGAGTGCGCGATGTACTGATTGTGAGTGATTATGCCCATCATCCCACCGCTATCCGTAGCACTTTGGCGGCTTGGAAGCCATTGATTAAGCGCATGTGGGCAGTGTGGGAGCCACATACCTATACCCGAATGCGCTCATTAGCCGATGAATTTGTGCGGGCCTTTGCCGATGCCGATCAAGTGTTGGTACTAGATGTTTATTCGGTGCGCGAGGAGACTACGCCCGGCCTTAGCGCACCCAATTTGGCACGCATGATCACTGAAACCGGACACCCCGCTGCCCGCTATACAGGCGACTTTGCGGCAACAGCAGCTTTGCTGGCCACCGAGACCCAAAGTGGCGATGGCGTAATTATCATGAGCGCGGGTGACGGGCCGGCGGTGGGCCATCTGCTGCTACAAATCCTGATGCGCGAGGCCGATGAATGACACTCGAGCAAATCCCTGATCTTGATGTTAGCCATACAATACCAATTGCAAAATATACGGCGGCCCGTTTGGGTGGCATAGCAGATACGCTAGCCGTTGCTCATACCACCGATGCGCTATTGCAAGCTGTTTTATGGGCCCATCAACAAGGCATAAAGTGGGTTGTTTTGGGTGGCGGTGCAAATGTGCTGGTTTCGGATGGGGGCGTGCGAGGCTTGGTGATCCTTAACCGTAGCCGCCATCTAACCCTTGATGCCGAAACAGGGCTTGTGGTGGCCGACAGCGGCGTGGGCTTGGCAACACTGGCGCGGCGCTGCATGTTGCTGGGCCTTAAGGGCATGGAATGGTGTGTAAGTGTACCCGGCACATTGGGGGGGGCTGTGGTCAACAATGCGGGCGCACATGGCTCGGATATCGCGGCCAACTTGGTTAGCGCCCACGTTACCGATCTGACACAATCACCAACACCAACGGATTGGCCAGTAGCGGCGATGAACTATGCCTATCGTTATAGCGCCCTAAAAGGCCACTGGCAGCGTTATGTGGTGCTATCGGCAACGCTTCAGCTAGAACCCGGCCATGCCCCTGAAGAACTGAACGCCATTGCCAATGAATTTATTGCTCACCGCAAGCGCACCCAACCGCCGGGCGCAAGTTTGGGCAGCATGTTCAAAAATCCACCTAACGACTATGCAGGCCGTCTGATTGAGGCGGCGGGTCTAAAAGGCTATCGCGTGGGGGGTGTAGAGGTGTCGCCTGTTCATGCCAATTTTTTTGTGAACGATGGCACAGCTATGGCAGCCGACTATGCCCGCCTCATTACCCATGTTCAGCAAGTTGTAAACGAGCAGTTTGGCGTATCCCTTGCCTTAGAGATTGAACAAATTGGCGAAGATTCCACATCGTAGCCTATTGGCAGACTATGCTATGATTAGATCAATATCATAATTTAGCTTTCAGTTGACCTTGGATTGCATGTTTTCAGTTGACCGTAAACGCCGCGAACGAATTAAAGCTAAACGTGCTTTGCGCCCACCAGAGCAAGCGTCGTCAGAGTTGCTGGCCCTAAAAGCATCAGAGCTTGATAGCCATGTGTCGGCTGCGCCGGGCCGCACAGCCCGCCAACGCCGCCGCAAGCTACACAAAGAAGCCCGCCTAACGGCTACTGAAACAAATGTGGCCGAAGCACCGAACTGGGTCGCCAGCATGATTAGTGATGGCTTGGTGCTTAAACCGCGCCGCCTACGTGAGCGCCGCGCCATTAGGCAACGCGAACGTGGCCGCCGCGAAGGCCTAGACCGCCCCGAAACCCGTGTGCGCCCTATGGGTGTTATTTGGATTTCGTGGCGTTGGCTGTCGGGCATCATTAGCTTGTTTCTGATGGTGATTTTGTACATTTTGCTGGGTACAGACACCTTCGCCATTGAAGAGATTGCAGTGGGTGGCGAGCGTTATGTTGCGCCAGAATGGGTTTTTGAATCTACGGGCGTGGCCGGTAGCAATTTGTTTTTGGTGGATGGGCGCGATATTAAAGCCCAATGCACAAGTATTCGTCAGTTGGCCGCCCAACGAGGTCTCGGTCATTATTAATGAGCGCGAGCCAGCCCTAATTTGGGAACAAGGTGGCTTTCGGGTGTGGGTAGACATCAACGGCATTGTGATGTTTCAGCGCCAAGAGCGTGATGATTTGCTGCGGGTAGTGCATCTGGGTATAGATGAAGAACCACTTGGCGTGGGCTCGACAGTGGATCGTGAAGTGATTGCAGGGGCATTGCAACTGCAACGAAAATTGCCTAGCATAAAGGTGTTTCTCTATGATCCGGTCAAAGGCTTGGGTTTTCGAGACGAGCGCAATTGGCGGGCATGGTTTGGTGTGGGCACAGACATGGATCGTCGTATGTTGGTTTATGAGCAAATTATCCGCACCAATTATCCAGCCATCCAATTTTCTGAAATTGATGTATCGGATGCGGATTATCCGTATTTTGTCAGCCGCTTCGCTGAGTAGTAGGCAAGGCCATGGGTGAAATTGTCGTCGGAATAGATATTGGCACAACCAAAATTTGTACGCTTGTTGGCGAAGTACGCAGCAATGATACTTATATTTTAGGTGTGGGCATAGAGCAGGCGCGGGGTGTTACTAAAGGAATGGTGACCGATGTGGATGCCCTAAGTGGTAGCATTTCATCGTCGGTTTTTAAGGCCGAGCGTGCCAGCGGCTATGAAATTGGGCGTGCTTTTGTGTCGCTTTCGGCTACCAACGCCAAAAGTATCAATAGCACTGGCGTAACGGGCATTTCTGGCAACCGCGAAGTAGACGACAGCGACCTAGAACGGGTGATGGAATCGGCGCGGGCAGTACAAGTGCCTCATGGCCACGAGATTTTGCATGTCATTCCGCGTCGCTATAACCTCGATGACTATTTGGGCATTCGTAGCCCTAAGGGAATGCACGGCTATCGCCTAGAGGTGGATGCTCACATTATTATGTCGTCTAGCACCAGTTTGCGTAATTTTGAAAAATGTGTCGAAAAAGCGGGTGTATATGTAGATCGCTTTATCTTAAACCCGCTAGCAGCAGGCGATATTGTCTTGACTAATACCGAGCGCGAAGCAGGGGTAATGGTGTTAGACATTGGCGGTGGCACAACCGATATTGCGATGTTTGTGGATGGCGGCATTTGGCATACGGGTTCGATACCTATTGGTGGTCAGTTGGTCACAAAAGACATCGCTTATGGTTTAAATTTACCGTTCGAGGTAGCCGAGTCGGTGAAACTAGAATTTGGCCATGCCGACCCGCGCGAGGTAGCAGCCGGCGAGACATTTCCTGTGCAGCCTTTTGGCGAAGAAAAGCTGATTAAAATTGAGCGCAGCTTTTTGGTGGAGATTATCAACTATCGGGTAACAGAAATTTTTGAGATGGTTGAGGCCGAGTTAAAACGCAGTGGCTATCAGGGTTTGTTGCCGGCGGGCGTGGTACTGACGGGGGGCGGTAGTTTGCTACCCGGAATACGGGCCATTGCTAATCGTACTCTTAATATTCCGGCGCGGCTGGCTCAACCCGAAGGCATTAGCGGCATGGCCGATCTCATTCGGAATCCATCTTATAGTACATCAGTAGGGTTGTTGCGCTTGGGGTTAATCATGGATATTGAGGACAATCGGCGCGAAAAAATTCAACGCGAAACGACCCGCCCCTCACAAGAAAACGGTGGGTTAGGGCGCTGGATTGGTGGGATTTTTAAGCGTTTTCTGCCCGAAGACGAGCAACTTTCCTAAGTTTTCTTAGGAAATTCTTACCTATTGCTTTCGCAGAAAAGTATTTTAGCGTACAATCTTCGGTTGAAGAGTCTAATAGTGAGAAATTGCACGAATTTTAGTGTTACTGAGGGAGCTTGATATGGCCGAGCAGCCGATGTTCTTAGAACCAATGGAAGACCACTACGCAAAAATCAAAGTGATTGGTGTTGGCGGTGGCGGGGGCAATGCTGTCAATCGTATGATTGATGAGGGTATGGGTGGTGTCGAGTTTATTTCGATCAACACCGATTCTCAATCGTTGATCATGAGCAAATCTAAGACCCGCGTTCGCATTGGCGACAAGCTAACCCGTGGGCTTGGCGCGGGCGGCAACCCAGAGGTGGGGCGCAAAGCTGCCGAAGAAAGCATTGATGAAATTTATGAGGTTTTACGCGGCGCAGATATGGTATTTATTACCTGTGGCATGGGTGGCGGCACTGGCACTGGTGCAGCGCCCATTGTGGCCCAAGTAGCCCGCGAAACCGGCGCACTGACCATTGGTGTTGTTACACGTCCTTTCACTTTCGAAGGATCGCGCCGCATTCAGTCCTCAGAACAGGGCATTGAAAACCTTAAAAGCCAAGTAGACACGCTGATTGTCATCCCCAATGACCGTCTATTGCAAATTATTGACAAGCGCACCAGTATGCAAGATGCCTTTTCGCTAGCTGATGATGTACTGCGCCAAGGTATTCAAGGCATTTCAGAATTGATCACAGTGCCCGGCCTTATCAACCTAGACTTTAACGACGTGCGGGCAATTATGAGCGAAGGTGGCGCGGCCTTAATGGCCGTAGGACGTGCCAGTGGCGAGGATCGCGCCCGTGTTGCTGCCGAAGAGGCTATTTCTAGCACATTGCTTGACGTGACCATTGATGGCGCACGCGGCATTTTGTTTAATGTGACGGGTGGCCCCAACATGAGTCTGTTTGAAGTGAACGAAGCGGCAGCCATTATCAAAGAAACAGCCCACCCCGATGTTAACTTGATTTTTGGCGCTGTCGTAGACGACAATATGGGTGACGAAATTCGGATTACGGTTATTGCAACGGGATTCGATCAAGATCGGGTGGTACGCCGTCCCGATTCTGGCAAATCATCTTGGGGGCAAAGTGGCGGCCAACAATCTTCACGGCAGCAACCCGCCCGCCAACAACCATCCTCACAATCCTATTATCAACAGCCGCCACAACAGGGCCATCAAGCACCACCCGCCCAACCTCAATATCAACAGCCCGCCCCGCCTCAAGAGGAGGTTGTGCCTGTGCAGCCCGCGCCAGCCCCCCAACGTCGGGCCGACGAAGCACCCACACGCCCACCCATGCCGCCGCGCAACGAAGCGCCACCCCCCGCCGCCAATGACTATGACGACGATGATATTAACTTGCCGGCCTTCTTACGTAAACGCAAATAACCACAGCTATTGACAACCTGTTTGGCTCCCTATTGTGCAGAGGTACAGCTACCTCTGCACTTGCATTGACCTGCATAGAGGGCTGTGGTACTATCCTGCGGATTATTCCGTTGATTCATCAACCCGCTAGATGCACCCATGTCATAAGGTGCTCTGGAAAGGAACTTGCATGAGTGGTAACACAACCTTCATGACATCGCCTCAATATTTCCTCACATCAGAGTCGGTGACAGAAGGCCATCCAGATAAAATGTGCGATCAGATTTCTGATGCTGTATTAGACGCAATTCTGCGCGAAGACCCCAATGCCCGAGTTGCTTGTGAAACCTCGACTACAACAGGGGTAGTTTTTGTTTTTGGTGAAATCACGACACGTACTTATGTTGATGTGCAGGCCATCGTCCGCAGTGTTGTGCGCGATATTGGCTATACACGCGGCAAATATGGCTTTGATGCCGATACCTGTGGTGTGATCGTCGCTATTAATGAGCAATCGCCAGATATTGCACAAGGTGTAGACCAAGCCCTAGAGGCCCGCGAAGGCTCGATGTCGGATGCTGATATCGAAGCGATTGGCGCGGGCGATCAAGGGATGATGATTGGCTTTGCTTGCAATGAAACTCCAGAGCTGATGCCCCTGACAATTATGCTGGCCCACAAGCTCACTCGTCGCTTAACGACGGTGCGGCGCGATGGTACAGTGCCTTATCTGCGCCCCGATGGAAAAAGCCAAGTGACAGTAGAATATGCCCAAGGCAAACCCAAGCGCGTAGACACGGTCTTGATTTCTAGCCAACACGCCCCCGATGTCACCAACGAGCAAATTCGTAGCGATATTATTGAGTATGTGATTAAGCCCATTGTTCCTGCCGAATTGTTAGACGAAAACACCAAGATTTATATCAACCCAACTGGTCGTTTTGTAACGGGCGGCCCAATGGGTGACGCTGGCTTAACTGGGCGCAAGATTATTGTGGATACTTATGGTGGTGTGGCGCGGCATGGCGGTGGCGCTTTTTCGGGGAAAGATCCCACGAAAGTAGACCGTTCGGCGGCTTATATGGCGCGTTATATCGCCAAAAACGTCGTGGCGGCTGGTCTTGCCGACCGTTTTGAGTTGCAAGTGTCCTATGCCATTGGTGTGGCACGTCCGTTGTCGCTTAATGTCGAGACCTTTGGCACACATCATGTTTCGGCCGAGACAATTGAAGCACTGATTCATGAGCATTTCGATATGCGCCCAGCTGCTATCATCCGTGACTTAGAACTACGCAAGCCCCAATTTCGCCAAACAGCGGCCTATGGTCACTTTGGCCGTGACGACTTGGATGTAGCATGGGAGCGCACCGACAAAGCCGAGACTCTGCGTAAGGCGGCTGGTCTAAGCTAAACAAGCCCCTAACTAGGCTCTTCAACCTAAGTTTTTAAAAGCGATTCATTGTGTATACAATAAATCGCTTTTTGGTTTTAAAGGCTTATAGTTCTAAAGAAGGCCAAGCGCCGCGATAGGATACGCAATCGTCACCAACACCACCAGTAGGGCAACGAATATCCCCAAAATGATGATCGTCTCTTGCTGGTGTTGGATGGTGGTTTCTAGGTTAGCATGGCTTTTTTGGAGCGCTTCGACCTCGTGTTGCAAGGCTTGCACTTCGTCGTGCAGGCGGTACATTTCGCGGCTTAAATCGTCATAATACACAGCACATCAGTTCCGCAAATCTCGATAACCCATATCCAACATCCATTGGCAGATAACAACTGTGCCATAGCGAGGTCGAAGGGGTATGCCGTTGGTGCGTGGAAAGCCATCATAACCCCGAAAATAGCCAAAAGGGCCAGTCAGTTGCTCGGTAGCAATGGGCGATAGTTCAGCATCGCCAATGGCAATGGCATGAATGTGTGGCACTAAATTCTCGCGGTCGTCACGATACCACGCTGCAAAACCCGCCAACCGCAACGCTTCAATAAGGCGCGGAATATCTTCCCATTTAATATCCCAAGAATAAGGAATGTTACGAACCGTCAGATCAACCGCGCCGCCGCCATCGTGTGTGCCAAAACTAGCCGATACACCACCCGGATTATACGATCCTTGAGTGATGCCCGCCCCTGTAATAGGAATTGTGCCGCCATATAGCTCGGCTGCATACTCTAGCATGGCAAAAGTACGGGCATTAAGCGTGGCATTGCCCACTGTTATGCGCGTGTAATCATCGGGGGGACGGCGACAACCCTCTGGTTCTATAAAAGGTGGGGTGCGCGTCGCATATAGATCAGGTGTGCGGTCGGGTTCTTCGGGCCCATAGGCACCAGCTTCTAATGGCAGGGTTGGTTTTTCGGCATAAGCCGTTAATATCCCCAGTGCCACCACAAACAGGCACACACCGGCCAACAGGTGCAAAAGACGCTTATTCATCGTCAGCGGTAGTTTCATCATAGGGGCGGGGTTTCATTTCACTAGACGCGAGCATATCTAAAATGGCTTGCCCTGTAATAAAGACACGACGCATCCCCGGTGGCTGGCTAGCCCGAATTTGCCCCGATGCAATGGCGCGTTTAACAGTGCTTAGGCTAACATTCAATATTTCAGCGACCTCAGCGCGAGAATAAACGCGGTTGGGTTCGATGGGTGGACGAGTGAGATGGTGATTTACTTTTTCGTTCATAAAGCTCATTATATCAGCGATCACTTTCGCAAAACAAACGTTTTCAGGATATGATTAAAAGAGATTGACATACTGCAAATTAGAGGATTTTCATGCTTCGTCGTATTGATCGTTCGCCACAAATTAGCCAATTGTTGCGCCAAGTATCCTCCACCTTTGCGTCGCGCCTTGGTGTGCCGATGTTGGTCGGTACAGGCCTTATCATATTAAGCGGGGGCTGCTTTTTAGTCATTATCCCCCTATTGGTTATTGCCGAAGGCGCGAATGCGGCATGGCTATTGGTTTGTTTGCCACTGGGGTTGTTATATATTGGCCTATTTTTAGGCTTTTTGGGCTTTATGCTGGCCACCCCACTAGGAGCCGAGTATCGCGGCAGATAGCATTGCACTGGCCGCCGATGGCTCTGATATATTGGTGGGCTTGGTGGCGGCGGGTGCGGTGCAAATAGACTATTATAAGATTGGTCCATGGATTGGCCACGACCGTATGTTGCGTCTTGCCACCGATGCCGCTACTTTATTGCATTGTAACGACTCGATCATCGCAGCGCAATTTGATGTGCAAAAGCTGGTTTTGTTGGCCCAGCAGACTCGTTCGCCA
>CAZLPC010000017.1:14879-17509 GCA_964561305.1 uncultured Anaerolineae bacterium | reverse complement strand
AGCGCCGTAATACCCTCGTGTGTACCAGCGACCTTAAAGTCCATATCGCCGAGATGATCTTCTAGGCCTTGAATGTCAGTTAAGACAATAAATTTATTGCCTTCTTTAATCAAGCCCATGGCGATACCAGCAACAGGTGCTTTGATCGGTACACCTGCATCCATTAGCGCCAAAGCCCCAGCACATACCGAAGCCATGCTGGTGCTACCATTCGATGACATTACTTCACTGACGACGCGAATGGTATAGGGAAACTCGTCATGCGTGGGCAAGACTGCCAAAAGCGCGTTTTCGGCTAAGGCCCCATGCCCAATTTCGCGGCGCTTGGGGCCCCGCAGCATGGTTGTTTCACCAGTGCTGTAGGGTGGGAAGTTATAGTGGTGCAAGAAGTTCTTCTCTTCTTCAGGATGCAGCCCATCTAGCAATTGCGAGTCGCGGCCTGTGCCTAGTGTAGCAATGCTTAACACTTGGGTTTGGCCGCGCTTAAACAAGCCCGACCCATGCACACGCGGCAGCAAACCGACTTCGCCGGCCAAGTCACGAATTTCAGTCGAGCTACGGCCATCAGGGCGCACATTATCTTCGACAATGCGGCGGCGTATTTCATACTTTAAGGCATCAGCAATGGCTGTCTTGATTTCCGCCGCGACCTCAAAGGCAACAGGTTCTTCGTCGCTAGCATTGAGATCAGGTTCATAGTCGGCCACGATCCGTTCGCGCAGGTCTTCCATTGCTACGTTGCGATCATCACGGTCGGTACGGGTGGCGACAATGGTGGCGATATCGGTCTGAATTTGGCTTAAAATTTGGTTGCGGAAGCGCGTCGCCTCATCATCTTCATCTACAACAACCAACACTTCGTTACGTTTGGGCTTGCCCAAGTCGGCTTGCATTTGAAGCTGCACACGAATGATGTCTTGCATACTGTTGTGTGCAAGTTCTAATGCTTCAATCATCACCGATTCTTCGACTTCTTTAGCGGCACATTCCACCATCAAAATCGCTTCGGCAGTACCCGCAACGCGCAAGTCGAGGCGGCTATTTTCCATATCAGGAATAATAGGATTAACCACCAACTTGTTGTTGATAAGCCCAATGCGGGTGGCGGCAACTGGCCCATTAAATGGAATATCGCTAATGGTGATAGCTGCACTGGCCGCAATAATGCTCAACATATCAATGTCGTTTTCTTGATCGTGACACAACGACATCAAAATAACTTGCACTTCGTGGCGCAAATTTTTAGGGAACAAGGGGCGCAACGGACGGTCAGTAACGCGGGACGTTAGGATGCTGCGGTCGCTAGGGCGGCCTTCGCGGCGCATAAATGAGCCGGGGATACGCCCAACAGCATAGAGTCGCTCTTCATAATCCACACTTAGCGGCAGAAAGTCTATGCCTTGGCGTGCTTTTTCACTCATCGTTGCCGAGCAGAAAATAACGCTTTCGCCCATTTGGGCCACCACGGCCCCGCCGGCTTGCTCGGCCAATTTGCCAGTTTTTAAGATCACTTCTTTGTCGCCAACCATTGCTTTATAAATACGGTCGGCGGGCATTCCAATGTTTGTCATACAATTTCCCTCTGAAACTAAAAAATAAGCGCCTAGACCTCTAGTAGATGTTTACCAGATGCCCAAGGCGCATGTGAAAAGCCTTGGTTGTTTATACAACCACAGGCTAGAAAATCCATGATTGTGTCTAAACCCATTGTTTAGCCCACACAATTAGGTGCGGCGCAACTTCAAGCGGTCAGTCACATCCAAATAGGCTTCAGGATTGTTGCGCTTGAGGTAACGCAATAGACGACGGCGTTGGCCCACCAGTTGTAACAAACCGCGGCGGCTGTGTTCGTCGTGTTTATGCTCTTTCAAATGCTCTGTTAATTGCAAAATGCGTGTGGTAATCAACGCAATTTGAACTTGCGGCGACCCAGTATCAGAGTCGTGTGTACCAAATTGGCTGACAATCTCAGCTTTGTTTTCTTTGGTTAATGCCATGGCTTTCCAACTTCAAGTTATTCTGACTGTCCGAATTTGTTTTATCGTTTTGGCCACCGCATTATAGCAAAGCCGCATTGGGTTTGTATAGGGCTAGACAGGTATGCCCATCAGATTTAATATCTGAAGGTGGGTGTGCCAATGACTGTCGTAACACTGTTAATTGACATTATTTGGCTGACGGTTGTTGGGTAGGGTGTGGTTCTACCAATGCGGATCGATGTTTGTGTGCTACAATCGAATCAATAAATTATATTCTAACGGAGCATTGGAATGCGGCAACCGAACTATATCATAGCGTGGATAGTTGCTGTCCTTGTGTTGGCGGCGCTCGCTTGCAATTTAACTCCTGACAACCAAACAAACACATCTAACAACGGCGTTTCTAATGTGAACACAGGAGGTGCTGTGCCCAGTGTAACAATCCTAAACAGCCCCACCGCCGCCACAGTTAATGTGCCCCTAGAACTTCAAATTGAAGCGCTAACCAGCGCGGGTTCTATCACCAGCGTAGAGTTATATGTCAATCAGGTTTTTGTGAATCGGGCTATTTCGTCGGGATCAAACCCGTTTCGTGCTACCCTAACATGGACACCCCGTATTCCCGGCACTGTTGAGCTATCGGTAGTGGCC
>CAZLPC010000017.1:11829-14869 GCA_964561305.1 uncultured Anaerolineae bacterium | reverse complement strand
CACTGGGGCCAACAGCCCGCCCCAAACCCTTAATATAGCCATTACTACCACAGCAGTTTCTACCCAAGCCACAGGCGGAACAGGGGGTTCTAATAACCTAACACCCAATGCGCCGTCATCTTCAACGGGGCCTTGCCGAGCGCGGATGACAACCGCGTTACGCTTCCGCTCTGTGCCAGATGCCAGCAGCAGTGACACTATTATCCGCACCTTTGGCATTAATGAAGAAGCTGCCATTCAAGGCCGATTGGGCAACAACAGTTGGTTCCAAGTAACAGATGGTCAATCTGGGCGTGTGGGTTGGGTATTTTATAATAACAGCGATGGTGATTATTTTACGTTGGTGGGCTCTTGTGTAAATGTGCCAGTAGTTAGCGCACCAGCCACGTCTGTACCCACACCCACACTTACCCTTGCACCCACACTGGCGGCTGCACCAGCAGATATTGTGGCTTTGCCCATTACGGGCAGTACCGAACTGCAACTGGTTAATGGGCTTGCAACTGGTGCATATAGCTTGCGTGTGCAAAATAATGGTGGATCGAACACAGGTCCCTTTAAAGTTTTAGTTGTGTTACCGGGTGGTCAAGAAATTGTACGAGACATCGCCAATCTTGCGCCGGGGCAATCTATTAGTGTGGCCGATGGCGAGCAACAGAATGTTACCTTTACCAGTGCAGGCCTATCCCAAATCTCGATTTTTGCAGATTTTGAGGATACAGTTCCTGAATCGAATGAAGGCAACAACTTTACCTTACGCGAGATTAATGTAACTGAAGCCCCGTAGCCCCTAAAAAGGCGATTTATCAGTATTTATGTGGGAATCGCACGAAAACTATTGCGTCATTCGTGGATTCCCACTATGATTAAGGTCGAAAAATACTAGACTCCATTATCAAAAATTAAATTTCGCAGTTCCTGTCAAGATGCTGCGGTTCAAGATTTTATTTAAGGTGTATTTGTTAGAACCATCTACACACGACCGCTATGCTAATGGGAAGCTCGTTGACAGGATCGTATGCATACACAACCGATTTCAATCCAACATTGGTCAGAGGCCACTGAGACTATTATCGCTCCTTTAATTAAAATTGAGCGTCTTGGCCTAATTACAGATATGGACGGCACGATTAGCCACGTTGCCGAAACACCAGAAGCTGCCGTCGTCACCCCCAAAAACCGCAAGCTTTTAAGCACGATTGTGCTCATGTTGCCCTTGGTTGCCACAATTTCGGGACGGTCGGCACGCGATCTTCACTCGCGGGTGGCCATTCCGGGCATGGTTTATGTAGGCAATCATGGACTTGAGCGTTGGCAAAATGGCGGGCGCGTTTTAAACGATTATGTACGCCGCTATCGTAAAGCACTGGCATCGGCCCTTGATGAATTGCGCCCACATCTTACTGTGGGAATGTGGATTGAAGATAAATATGCCACCGCTTCGGTGCACTATCGACTTACACCCCGTCCTGAAGAAGCCGCCCAAGCCCTAGAAATTCTGATCACTGATATCGTTGAAAAATATGGGTTGCGGGCCAATGCAGGGCGGCGCTTGTTTGAAATTCGTCCGCCGATTGATGCCAACAAAGGCACGGCTCTTTCAGAGTTGTTTAACGAGTATCAATTGGATGCTGTGATCTATATGGGTGACGACATCACTGATATAGATGCCATGAAAATGAATCGTAAATTGCGCGACACAACTGGTTGCTATGCCCTTAATGTTGGCGTTATTCCAGATAAGGGCGATGAAGAACAGCAGGCCATCTCTGATGCCATCCGTGAAGTGGCTGATGTTTATGTGCGCGATGTGAACGAAGTTGAGCAGTTTTTAGACTGGTTGCTAGAGGCCGTTTGCAAGCAACGTGGCTAGGTGCTGGCTTAGTAGCCCATCTCTAGCAAAAATACCACGCCTATCACAAAAAAAGAAGCCGCCCCCCGCCCTGCCAAAATATCGGGGTGGGTTGGTTTTTCATAAGCCGTTTCGTTAAGCCATTGCCCCAAATTTAGTGAGATTGCGCCTGCTGCCACCGCCACAAAACCAACCCCCAAGCCCCCCACTGCAAATATCAAGCCACTAATGATGTTGACCAACCCTAAGCCAAGCAAGCCCAGACTCAGCGGAATCAGTTGTTGTTGCTGATATTGTCGCCACAGCAAACCGCCAAAATAGATACACAAGGTCCCAACGCCTACCACAGCCAGTCCAATCATTCGCTGGCTCCTTGCGATGATGCTTCAAGATTGTTATCTATCGTGGACAAGGTGTCTTGCTGATGAATCTCGTCTAACAACTGGCTAATTAATGTGGCAACATGACTAACCGCAGAGATGGCCTTGCTATATGACATGCGCGTGGGCCCCACCACACCAACTGCCCCCACTACCTGATGCGTGCCATAGCGGCCCAACACCATGCTTAAATTGCTCAAGGACTCCCATCGGCCCTCTCCAGCCACAATAACGCGCACTGTCCCAGCTTTTTCGTGAATTAAATCGCCCACAATATCATTAAGGGTGGTTTCGCCTTCTAGCACTTTCATGGCTTGTTTTACGCCTTGCTCTTCAAGATATGGCAACAGATCGCTGAAACCCGTCTGATAGGCAATTTTGCTGTTCCAATCGTCCATTTGTTGCAGAGCATCGGCGGCCAAAATACACAATTCGCGGGCAAGAATGTTGCTTTGGTTGCGGGCAAGATCATAAATGCCATGACTATCTTTGTCATACGCCAGCCGATTGATTAACTCGGAAGCCTGCGACAAGATAGGTTGTGCAACCGTATCATTCATCATCAACATTTGTTGATGCACATGGCCGCTGGTTAAAACCAAAACCATTAAAACCATGCGCCCTTGCACACTAATAACTTGAAGATGCTTAAAGCGGTTGGGGGCCAACAAGCGCGGCTCCGTCACTAGCGCTGCCACTTGGGTCTCTTGAGAGAGCATCACGGCGGCAGTTTGCATCCAGCTGTCTAGTTCTAGTGGGCTTTCGGCGATCTGCATTTTTAGAGTTTCGATGGGTTGTATAAGCTCGC
>CAZLPC010000017.1:6556-11819 GCA_964561305.1 uncultured Anaerolineae bacterium | reverse complement strand
TTCGGTAGGCACACGTCCTGATGAGGTATGCAACGACCGAATGTAGCCTTTTTCTTCTAGCACCACCATTTCATTTCTTACTGTGGCGCTACTGATCTGTAATGCAATTTTTTGCGCCAACAAGCCAGAGCTAACACTTTCTGAGCTAGCGATATATTCACGGATTAATGAGATCAATAGTGACTGTTGTCGCTCGGTAAGGTTTTCTTTTAACGGAACGTCATTCATCTAAATTCATCCCTATCTCAGCAACTTGACAAACCATACGCAATAATCTTAGCATAGACTATATTCCAATCTGTTAAAGACCGGAGACACCAACCACATGGGAAATACCATTGAACTAACCACCGCCAATTTTCAAACCGAAGTGCTTGAGTCAGAAACACCTGTGCTTATTGATTTTTGGGCAGAATGGTGTGGGCCTTGCAAAACCATCTCGCCCATCGTTGATCAATTGGCCGATGAATATACGGGTAAGCTGAAAGTGGGCAAGCTCGATGCCGATGAGCATCAAGAAGTATTGCAACAATATGGTGTAATGGGCTTGCCAACCTTGTTGTTATTCGTTAATGGCCAGCCCGTAGAGCGCATTCAAGGTGCACGCCCTAAGGGCGATATTGTCACCCGTGTAGAACCTCATCTTAGCTAACATAATCAGTGCGTGCGCGTGCTTTTCGAGAGCGCTCAGAACGCCATCAATGAATTCGGTGGCGTTCCTCGATCTAAGTGGCGACGGGCAGCGTAAAATAGAAAATTGTGCCAACATCTAGTTGACTGTGTGCCCAAATTTCTCCGCCTTGGCGTGTCACCAACTCGCGGCAGATGGCCAAGCCCAGCCCTGTACCTAGCCGCCGTTGCTTAGAGCCATTGACCTGATGAAACCGCTCAAAAATATCAGATAACTCATCAGCAGGAATGCCTTCGCCCGTATCTTCCAGTTCAAACTGAACGAAATGTCCCCCCATAGTGCGATAGACCCGCAAAGTAACGTGTCCTTTTTCGGTAAACTTAAACGCATTAGAAAACAGATTAATCAAGATTTGTTGCAGCCGATCTACATCTGCGGCAATGGAGGGCAAATTTGCCTCAATTTGAGCTTCTAATAGTACTTGTGGGTTGCGGTTCATGCCTTCTGCAATGGCAATGGTTTGCTGTATTTGTGGCTCTACCGCGACACTTTCTATAAAAAGCTCTAGTGCCCCTTGTTCTAATTTTGATAAATCAAAAATATCGTTCACTAAGCGCAATATCTGTTGGCTGGCACTTAACGAGCGCCCCAGCCACTCGGCTTGTGTTTCAGAAACGGGACCAAATTCTTCAGACTTCATCATGCTTAATGCATTGATGACAATAGTCAGGGGCGAGCGTAAGTCATGCGTGATATTGCTTAGTAAAGCGGTGCGTAAGCGGTTGGTCTCTAAGGCGGCCTGCCAACCCAGCTCGGCCTCGTGTCGCAACAGATCAATTTCTTGGGTGCGCTGCTGCACAATTGCTTCAAGGTCGGCCAAAATAGTTTGCTGATGTTCGTTTAGCTGTGCGTTTTTGATCGAAGTTGCCGACTGGCTGGCCAACATTTCCATTAAACTGACATCTTTAGGGCCGAAGGCCGCCACAATCTGTCGGTTTTCAAGATAAATGACCCCTAGTGGCTCGGTTTGTGCCATAAGCGGTATACACAACACTGACCGCAATTGTAAATCGCGGACACTACGCAAGTCTTGCCAAGCGCTTTCGCCTCCAGCATCATTAGTGATCACAGTCTGTTGGCGGCTAAGGGCTTCATAAATAATCGAATGGCTGACGGGGGTATCGTGGGTGCCTTCGTATGGCGCACCGTGCACAATCCGAAAGTCTAGTCGGCCCTGCTCGTCTACCAGCACCAGATAGCCATGTTCGGCGCGGGTAAACTCTAGGGCCTGTTGCATCACATAGTGTAGTAGTGGCTCTAGTTCGCGGGTAGCAGCCATCCGACGGCTAACTTCAAGAATACGTTGCAAAATCAAGGACTGATCAAGTTGGTCCACGGTCAACCCCGATTCATCACGGCAAAACAACCTTCATCTATACTGTTTAGGCGTAAGTCTACACATTGGACAAAGCGAAGGCAATGAAAAAACTGCTGGCTAATCTAAATAGCCAGCAGTTTTTCTAAAAGCGGGGAGGACAGGATTCGAACCTGCGGTACCCTTACGGGTACAACCGCTTAGCAGGCGGCTCCGATCGTCCACTCCGGCACCTCCCCAAAATCTTGCTTTGGACGTTGATTGTTTTTTTGCGGAGAGAGAGGGATTCGAACCCCCGGTGACGTAAACGCCACAGTGGTTTTCAAGACCACCGCCTTAAACCACTCGGCCATCTCTCCAGAAATGTCACAATCAATTTATGAGCGCATTCTAGCATTGCAGAAGGTGGGTGTCAACAGTTGGGTTCACCAAGTTTAGGCGATACTAAATTTTGGTGTTGTCTGAAAGGCGGGCTTGTTGCATAATTTGAAGTTGGAATCATTGACAACAGATAACAATCTTTGTTGGTTGTGTTTCATATCATTTTTGATCAAGTGTCGGCACACCTTAACATCATCAAAATTATGTCGTGCCCGATGTTATATCAACCTCAAAAATGATGGGCTTGTAAAAGCTAGGCATGTTGTTGGGTGATAGCTCAATTATCCTTTATCACACCACGCAATCAGCAATCAAACAAAGATAGTAGACGAAACACTTGAAGACATGGACGGCACAATAACTGCCATAGTGGTGCAAGAACGCAATCCAGAACGGATGAATGTGTACCTTAACGGTCAATATGCGTTTAGCCTTGATGCGATAACGGCAGCACGCCTACGCCCCGGCCAACAGCTCTCGGCCGATGATATTTCTCAATTACAGGCTGATGATAGCATCAGCAAAGCCTATGAACGCGCCGTGCGCTTCTTAGGCACACGCCCACGCAGCGTTGAAGAAGTACGCCGTAAACTGCGCGAACACGACGTGGCCCCAACCGTAATTGAGATCGTGATCAGTCGCCTGCAAGACATGGGTTATATTGATGACGAGGCGTTTGCCCGTTTTTGGTTACAAAACCGTGACGAACACAGCCCGCGTGGCCATGCGGCGCTGCGTTTTGAACTTCGACAAAAGGGCATTGATGACACAATTATCGAAACCATACTCGATGACTTTGATTCATCGGATGCTGCGCTACGGGCTGCACACCAAAAAGTGCGCTCGCTGCGGCATATTCATGATGCGTATACCTTTCGTCAAAAACTAGGCAGTTATTTGCTGCGCCGTGGCTTCAGCTATGATGTCGTACAGCCTGTGGTCAATATCCTCATGCAAGAAAGAGCATTTGATACTGATACTTTTGAGGAGTAAGCCCCATGGAAATTGTACTGGCTCTGGTTGGGCTGGTGGTTGGGCTTGCTGTTGGAGCAGGTGGACTAACCGTGTATCAAAAGCAGCAAGCAGCAGGCGCGATACACGCCGCAGAACAAGAAGCTAAACGTATTGTGAGCGAAGCCGAGACCAATGCCAAGCAAATCATCATTGATGCCAAAAATGAAACTCTAAAATTGCAAGAAGATACCGAACGTGTGCAGCAAAAACGGCGCACCGAACTAGAAAACGAAGAAGAACGGCTGGCTAAACGGCGTGCTGAACTGGATCGCCGCTTTGACCGTATTGAGCAGCGCGAAAAAGACCTTAACAAACGCCAAAGTGCCATTGATAAACGAAAAAATGATATTGACCAATTGTGGGATAGCCGCATCGGTGAGATTGAGCGCATTGCCCAATTAAGCCAAGCCGAGGCCCGCACCGAGTTGCTGGCGGCTGTTCAAGAAGAAGCCCGCGGCGACATGATTAAGATTCTGCGCGAGGCCGAAGCCCGTGTGAAAGAAGAAGCCGACGAACGCGCCCGCGACATTATCGCCCTCTCTATTCAACGCCTCGCCTCTGAGCATGTGAATGAAGTGGCGGTGACCGTTGTACCCTTACCCTCTGATGACATGAAGGGGCGCATTATTGGCCGGGCAGGCCGCAACATTCGCACCTTCGAGCAAGTGGCAGGTGTAGATGTGGTAGTAGACGACACCCCCGAGGCTGTCACTATTTCCAGTTTTGACCCCATTCGGCGCGAAGTAGCCCGCCGCGCCCTCTCTAAGCTGGTGATGGATGGGCGCATTCATCCTGCCCGCATCGAAAAATTAGTCGCCGATACCAACAAAGAGGTCGAGCGCATTATTGTCGAAGAAGGCGAACGCGCTTGTTATGAAACAGGTGTAACCGGCCTGCATCCTGAAATTATCAAGACGCTAGGACGCTTGAAGTTCCGCATGAGCTATGGCCAGAACCAACACGCTCATTCTATTGAAACCGCACATCTAGCGGGCATGATCGCCGCTGAGTTGGGCGCAAATGTAGACATCGCCAAAGCGGGCGGCTTGCTGCACGACATTGGCAAGGCGTTATCGCATGAAATTGAAGGCCCTCATGCCATTGTGGGCGCAGAGTTTTGCGCCCGCTATGGTATTTCGGGCAAAGTCCGTAATTGTATCGAGGCTCATCACCACGAGGTAGCTCAAGAATGTGTTGAGGCGCTTATTGTCGAGGCGGCCGACGCGATCTCGGGGGCACGCCCCGGCGCACGCCGCGAAAGTTTAGATGCCTATGTGCGCCGTGTACGGATGTTAGAAGACATCGCCAACGCTTTTGAAGGGGTCGAGCAATCGTTCGCGCTGCAAGCCGGGCGCGAAGTCCGCATTATGGTGCGCCCCGACGACATTGATGATCTAAAGGCCGCCCAATTGGCCCGCGACATCTCTAAGAAAATCGAAGAAAGTATGCAATACCCCGGCCAAATTAAAGTCACGATTATCCGTGAAACCCGCGTGGTCGAATACGCCAAATAGCTGCGTTTACCCTCCCTGCAATAAAAAGGGGAGGGTGTTTGCCTCTCTGCCGCTTTTCACAGTATGATTTCAGCATCAAACAACAACATTAATGAGCGATTTTAAGAATGCTAATTTTTTATTTGGCGGCAGCATGGCTGGCCGGCGTAGCAGTGCAATATTATCTTACACCAACGGCTCCCTTCGGGCTTTTTGCGGTGGGGTTGGCGCTATGTTTTGGTGTGGTGTGGCCATGGCGACGGCGGGCGCTAAATCTGGGCTTATTGCTGGGCATGATGTTTTGTTGGGGCATATTTGGGCTTGCCGAAGTCCGGCTGCACGAAGCGGCCGGTCTCCTTGTAGCCGTCG
>CAZLPC010000017.1:0-6546 GCA_964561305.1 uncultured Anaerolineae bacterium | reverse complement strand
GTGTCGTAATTGCCGAGCCCGACGAACGCGATACGCGCACGTTGTTGCGCGTGCAAGTGGAGCGCGTGCGCTGGTTGGGGGCATGGCAAAATCGGCGCGGTATCATCCAAATCGCGGTAGCGTCTACTCAACCAGTTGCCTATGGAGATCGTGTGGTGGCATTGGGAACGCTCTTGCCCCCACCCGTGATTGATGAGTTTGATTATGGGCAATATTTGGCACAACGGGGCGTGCAGAGCCTGATGACCCCTACAACATTTAATGTTATCGAACATGAGCAAGGCGTGTGGTGGCAAAAAATTCTCATCCAAACCAAGCACGATGCCCAACGCCATATTCAAAACGCTCTGCCCGAACCCCAAGCTAGCCTTTTGGTAGGCATTTTGTTAGGCGATGACAAAGGCCTATCGGATGATGTCAAAATAGCCTTTAATGACACCGCTACCTCGCATATCATCGCTATTTCGGGCTTCAACATGACCCTCATTGCGGTGTTAGTGCAGGCGTTTTTTCAGTTGTTCATTCGGTCGGCGCGGTGGGTAGCAGTCTTCAGCATTATTACGGTGGCCATTTATACCTTGTTTGTGGGGGCCAGTGCGCCCGTGGTGCGTGCTGCCATCATGAGTTCGGTGTTGTTGTTGGCCCCATTGGTGCAACGCCCAACCTATGTCCCGGCTTCGCTTACCTTCACGGCTTTGCTAATGGCTATGCTTCAACCTTTGGTCTTGTGGGATATTGGGTTTCAACTCAGCTTTGCGGCAGTGTTGGGCTTGGCGCTCCTAGAACCACCTTTGCGCCGATGGTTTAGCCACAACCTGTTGCAATTAGTGGGGCAACGCCTTGGTAAACCAGTCTTGGACTTTTTGACCGAGCCTTTGGTAGCGGGTTTGGCAGCCCAAGCCTTCACATTGCCAATTGTGTTGTATCATTTCGAGCGATTATCTGTTGTGGCGCTGGTTGCCAATTTGCTGATTGTGCCAGTGCAAAGCTATGTGTTGTTGTTGGGGGGCGGGGCGACTATGCTCAGTTTTGTGTGGCCATTTTTAGGCGAGGCGTTATTTGCAGCAGCATGGTTGCCCTTGGCATGGACAACCTATTGGGTGCGCGAATTGGGACAATTGCCTTTTGCCGCCACCAATTTCACGCTATCCGCTGAGGTATTGGTCTTATTTGCCAGTGTTGCCATATCGGTTACTATTTTAGAAGCGCGGCGGGCCGCGTGGTATGTGCGCTGGGTTGGCACTGCACGGGTATGGGCGCGGCTTATTATCATTGCAGGAGCCGTCGCACTAATTGGCACACTGGCCCAACGGGCAGTGCATCGTCCTGATGGTGATTTGCATGTCTTGTTTCTGGATGCTGGCCTTAGCAACACGGTACTTATCGAAACACCTGAGGGCGCAGTATTTTTAGTGAATGGTGGGCGCTATCCGTCACGCTTATTAACCGCATTGGGCGACGAATTACCCCCCACTCGGCGCACTATTGATATTTTGTGGCTAGCGGGCGATGAACGCGACGATATTGGCGCTTTGCCAGCCCTACTCGACCGCTATCAGATAAAAACGGTGATTACGGCTGTGAAGAATAGTCGGCAGCAACCCTATGTAGATTTGCTAGAGCAATTGGCCGAACAAGGCGCAATTATTTTAGCGGCTGATGAAGGCCGTGTGATTAGGACTGCCGATGGCGTAACTATTCAAACCATTGCACCCAATCGTTATACGGCCAGCCCTCATTATCTGGTGTTGCGTGTGCAATATGGCGAAACGGTTTTTCTGTTGACCAGCACCCTTGCCCCACAAGATGAGCGCATGTTGATGGAGGAACAAAACCATTTGATTCAGGCCCATGTGCTACAAGTTGCCAATCGGGCCGCTGCCAACAGCAATAGCGAGGATTGGCTGGCGGCAGTGGGGCCACAGGTGTTGGTGCTACAATATGATCCCAGCCAATTTGATGCCGAAGCCAGCCCACAAGTTATGGCGCGACTACGGGGTTATAACCTCTTTCGTACCGATTTACACGGCACAATTGAGTTCATAAGCAACGGCCAACAATTGCGTATAGAAACCCAACGCTAGGCGTGAATGTGGCCCATCATTTGGTCAACCACAGCCTCAATGCCCATGCTATCGGTTAAGATATAAATGGCATCATCGGCTTGGCGTAAGGGTGAGATGGCGCGGTGAGTATCAATCTCATCGCGCTGGCGCAAATTGGCTTCAATAGCAGCCATGTCTACGCTTTCGCCACTTGTTACTTTTTGGTTATAGCGGCGGCGGGCACGTTCTTCAATTGAGGCATCAATATAGAACTTAATGTCGGCATTGGGCAAAACCACTGTCCCAATATCGCGTCCGGCCATGATAATTTTGCCTTTGGCCGCCGCCCGTCGCTGGACGTGCATCAGTTCGCGCCGCACTGCGGGCACAGCTGCAACCGTAGAAACATATTTCTCTACAGATTCACTGCGTAACATCGCGCTCACATCTTCGCCTTCAATCCATACACTATATTGGCGGCTTTCATCATCTGGCTCGGGCCGAATGTCTATTTCGGCATCATGGGTCAGTTGGCCCAGCGCATCCTCGTCTGATAAAAGGACTTCTGAACGCAAAGCCAGCAGCGTCATAGCGCGATAAAAAACGCCTGTGTCGATAAATAAATATCCCAAGCGTTGGGCCAATCGGTAAGAGACAGTGCTTTTCCCTGATCCAGCAGGGCCATCTACGGCGATTACACTGGGGCTAGACAATGGTTTGCTCCTTAATTATATGAACACGCTTTGCCATAAAAAAGCCTGTTCAATGCGAACAGGCTAGGTAGAAGTTGGATGTGCGCCGATAATAGCAGCCAGTTGATCTATATCTGCATCTATTTGCAGAATACGGTTGGCAAATGTTGGGTGGATATTTGCCAAAGTGCCTTCATGATATTCAATGACAACTGTTGGGTCTTTGAGCAGATGGCCAGTTAGCACCGCCACTACGTCGTCGTGCGGGGCAATGTGCCCGCTTTCGACCAAGGCTTTTACGCCCGCTACCGATGCGGCTGATGCTGGCTCGCACCCAATACCGGCCCCATCAATTTTAGCTTTGGCATCCATAATCGCCTGATCACTTACTTGAATTACCAAGCCATCGGTGGAACGGACGGCCCGCACAGCCTTATGATAATTGGTGGGGTTGCCGATGCGGATGGCAGTGGCCAGCGTTTCGGCCTTGATGGGCTGCAATACGTCGAAGTCGGTTTGCCAGCTTTGATATAACGGTGCTGCACCTTCGGCTTGTACCACCACAATCCGTGGCTTCCGATCAATCAGGCCCATCTCATATAGTTCATTAAAAGCCTTGCCAAACGAAGACGAATTGCCCAAATTGCCCCCCGGCACCACCACCCAATCGGGTACTTGCCAGCGCCGTTGTTGCAACATCTCAAACATAATGGTTTTTTGACCCTCTAGGCGATAGGGATTAACCGAATTGAGAACATAAAGCGGTAATTCGTCGGCAGCCACCAATACAAGGCGTTGGGCTTCGTCAAAATCGCCCCGAATTTCTACACACACCGCGCCATAAGCTACTGCCTGTGCAATCTTACCCAGCGCCACTTTGCCCGCCGGAAAAGCCACAATCCCTATCAGCCCACTAAGCTGTGCAAACGAGGCCATGCTGGCCGAGGTGTTGCCCGTGCTGGCACAAATAACGGCCCGTGCGCCGATGTGTCGGGCTTGGGTTGTGCCCGTGGCCATACCTCTATCTTTAAAGCTGCCGGTTGGGTTTTCGCCTTCGTGCTTTAATTGTAGTCGTTGGTGGCCAACGTAAGTTGCTAATTCGGATGTAACATCATAGAGGGTTGTGTTGCCTTCGCCGCGTGTCACCAATTCATCAGTGGGTACTTCGGGGGCCACCAATTCATGAAAGCGCCACACGCCGCTACGCTCCCAGCGCTCAAAGCCGCCCAAGCGCCGATCAAACAACTCTAATGAGACACCCTTTGCCTTTAGCGCTGCCAGATCATGGCTTACATCTAGCAAATTATCGCATTTGGTACATGTATAAATGCGTTCATTGCGATCATAGACGGCCCCACAATGAATACACGTTAGCCATGTTAGTGGGCTATTGCTCATTGCCGTTGACCTTTATCTCGGCACGCGGAACTGGAATATGATGCAGGGCAGCACTGGCGGTGTCGGTGGTGGTGGACATAGGTGCGGCTGGATAAGAGCCAAGCATCTTAACGAACGACGCACTGCGTAGCAAGCCATTAAGGGCATCGGCGGCGGCAGGTTCTTCGGCATGGCCTTCAAAGTCTAAATAAAACCAATATTGCCATGGGTGCGAGCGCCGCGAGCGTGATTCGAGTTTGGTTAGATTAATTTGGTTGCGGGCAAAGGCTCCCAAACATTCATATAAGGCCGCCGGCTTGTGGCGCGTGGCAAAAACCACCGAGGTTTTGTTGGCCACCGCAGGGTTATAGGGTGCATCATTGATACCTAACAAAAAAAAACGGGTCGAGTTAAATATATTATCTTCAATGCCACGCTCTAATACATTTAAGCCATATAACTCGCCGGCCAAGCGGCTGGCAATTACAGCTGTATGGGGGTCGGGATCAGCCGCTAGGTCGCGGGCGCTGCCCGCCGTATCATAAGCGGCCACTGGCTCATAGCCGCGCCGTCGCAAAAATGCCTCGCATTGAGAGAGGGCTTGGGGATGTGATTTCACACGCTTAATATGGTCTGGGCCAACGCCGGGCATCGCCAACAGCATATGTTCGACGCGCAAAATCACTTCCGCTTGTACGCGCAGATCATACTCTAAGAGCAGTTCATAGCTTTGAGCGACTGTACCTGCAATCGAATTTTCGACGGGTAATAGGCACGCATCGGCACGGCCATCAGCTACCGCCCGAAAGAGATCAAGAAAATGCTCGCTGGGCAAGGTTTCGGCATCGGGAGCATGGCGGCGGGCAGCTTCATCAGAATATGCGCCGTGTTCCCCTTGAAAAGCAATTGTCTTAGGCATCATAAATTTTCTATCAATATGGGTTCTTGATTAATGATTTGCAAGTTACCACACCCCATCAAGGCTGACAATAGCAGTTTTGGCTAAGATGATGCTACACTGAAGCCTATTGAAAAGTGTAAAAGCCTTGGGTGTGACAAATCATGAATGCGACAGCATCATATATGCCGTTTGGGGAGTTTGCAAAGCGTGTTTTTTTGCTGGGCGGCCTGATCATTGGTGTGTTGGCAATTTGGCAGCTACGACTGGTGTTGTTAATGACCTTTTTGGCCGTGATCATTGCGGTATCCTTAGATATACCTGTGCGCGAATTGCAACAGCGCGGCCTGCCCCGCCCATTCGCCATTGGCTTTGTTATGGCCAGCACAGTAATGTTATTGGGCCTTTTAGGCTTTGTTATTGGTGCGCCTGTTATCGAGCAAACGCAAAATCTGTTTGAAGAACTGCCCGACGCACTTGATCGTGTTGTATCCGAATACAACGTGATCGCCACTGATTGGGATATGTTGCCCTCGGTTAGCACCACTCAAATTAACCCGCAAAATGGCCCATCTGGACTGGTAACCACCGATACCCTAACGGGTGGTGCCTCGCTGGTTACCAGTGTGGGGTCTTTTGTGTTATCGTTTGCGGTCAACTTGGTTTTGATTATCATCGCCTCTATTTATCTTCTCATTGATCCTGAAACTTATGCCAACAGCGTATTGGCGCTTATCCCTAAAAATCGGCAGGAGTTTATACTACGTTTATTGGTAGATTTGCGGCAGGCACTGGTGGCGTGGCTTATCACACAGTTGTTTTCGATGACGATCATTACAATGTTATTGGCCTTTATTCTGGGGGTTATTTGGGGTGTGCCCAATGCTATTGCGCTGGGTATTTTGGCGGGGCTGTTGACGTTTATCCCTAACTTTGGCTCACTGATCGCAGCCGTGCCGGGCATTATTTTTACACTAGCCGACCGTCCCAGCTATATCGTTCCGGTCATTTTAACCTATGCCTTTGTTCAACAAGTGGAGTCCAATATTATCACCCCCATTTTTGTGAAACGGCGCTTACATGTACCGGCGGCTGCGCTATTGGTGTTTCAGGTGATGGTGAGTGTGTTGTTTGGCTTTTTAGGGCTGCTATTGGCGGTACCGCTTTTTATGGTGATCTTGGTGCTGGTGCGTTATTTGTATGTTGATAGTGTGCTGGACAATCTCAATACTGAAATTGAAGCCCGCGAAACCGAAGCCGGTACAGTTTTGCGCGTGACCAGCAGTGGACACCATACCCAAGAAGTACCTCTGCGTCAGATATTTGATAGCGACGGGCCGATGGATTTAAGCCTGCGTGAAGTCATGCGCTCCATTTCGTCCCGCCGCGAAAAACTGGCCACCAGCGAACAAGAAATGCAGCCAGTGGCCACCACCGATGAAGACGATCAATCTGAGCCGTCGGTGTCTACGGGTACTGGCCCAACCAATATCGTAGACCTTTCTTGATGCACCAACACTTGGCCGGGGTTGCC
>CAZLPC010000016.1:2979-17685 GCA_964561305.1 uncultured Anaerolineae bacterium | reverse complement strand
TCCAAGGTCAGTTGTTGATCCACTTGGCTGCCGCCTGCTGTGAACAACGTCACCAGCACGCCACCAACACCCGGCTCACCGGGATCTTGAATGCCGTTGCCGTTAATGTCCTCAAAGACAAAATCACCTAGACTGCCGGGTGTGATAATGCCCGCGTCAAAGCTCAGGTTGGTGTCGCCACCTTGTAGGGCAGGCGTAACTACACGCCCAGAACCCGGATCGGCATCGCTATCTATTTCATCATTGCCACCCACGTTTTGTAACGTAAAGCTGGCATTTGAAGCGACAACCCCATCGGCAATAGCTTCAGGAAGATCGAACTCAATCGTATAAATAACTGTGCCGGGTGGTTGCGGAACCGTTACATTAAACGAATAGAAACCGTTGGCATCGGTGACGGTTGTGGCAATGGTGCTGGTTCCAGTGCTGTCTAACAAATTGACACGGAAGCCCGCAATGCCCGGCTCGCCAAAATCTTGAAGACCATTGGCGTTTAGATCATTAAACACAAAGTTCCCCAAAATGGTGTTCGTGGTGGATTGCACCTCAAATGCACCAATATCGCAGCCGTTGCTGGTGGGTTGTTGAATAACGGTTGGAATATCAATTAAACGGATAAAGCCAGTGCCACGTTGATCTACGCTGTTGGGGCTTGGTGGATCGAGTTGGCAGCTATTACCTGCATCAATCGCATTAGATGTTGAGGGGTTGAGGCGATGAGTAAAGGTAGGGCCGCCGTTGTTGGCAAGTGGCAACAAACCCGCTGGCACATTAAAACGATTACCAGAGGTGATCACTTCTGTTAGGTTACAGCCAGTCGAGTTTTGCACCAACACCCACCCCTGCGAGTTGATCGCACCACTATCGGCGCGGCACTCTGGGCCTGTTCCACTAGCGGTGTTGCCCGCCAAGATGGTGTTTTGTAGGCTAGTCGTCGAGGTTTGGTTATAGACACCGCCACCTGTATTAGAGCCATTGTTGGCAATGGTAGAGCTACGCACTGTAACAATACCATTGACAGCACTTAGTACAAGGTTGGCGATACCACCACCCACGGCTGCGGTTGTATTGCCGCTAATGGTGCTGGTATCAATATTCAGCGTACCGCCGTTGTTCATAATCGCACCACCACCCAGCGCATCACCGCCAGTATTGGTGTTGCCATTGAGGGTACTGCGGTTGAGCGTTAGGGTGGCATTGGGCCGATTGACAATCGCACCGCCATACACCGTCGCGCTGTTGTTGCTGAAGGTTGATTCTAAAACAGTGGCTTGCCCACGGTTGTTAAGACCACCGCCTGCACCATTGCTGCCCGTGCCAGTGGCGCTGTTAGCGGTGATGGTGCTACGCGTGATATTCAATGTACCGAGTTGCTCATTAAATATCGCGCCTGTTGCCAAGCCATTGCTATTGCTGATGGTGCTTAGATTCAGGTTAATCACGGTGGTGTTGCCCGCCGCATTGCCTGCTGCGTTGACAATACCGCCCGTGGCGTTGGTCGAGTCGTTGTCGTCAAATAGTGTACCCGTAATGGTCAGGGTACGGGTTCCAAAACTGGTTAGCGGAGAGGCATACGACAAACCACCTGCGCCACTGGTCGAGGTATTGCCCGACACAGTGCTGTTGGTAATGGTAGGGGCCGATACGCCCTGAATGGTGATACCGCCTGTGCCGCTGCCACCCGTATTATTGGCTACTGTCGAGTCTGTCAGCGAGAACTGGGCGGTAAAGTCGGACGTGGTATCGGCCACGAAAATACCGCCGCCGCTGCCCGTTGCCGAGTTGTTTTGAATGGTGCTGGCGTTAATGACTAAATCACCGTCATCCGTCACATATACACCACCACCATTGCCGCCGGACGTGTTGTATTGCACAGTGCTGCGGTCAATTGTGACGGTGTTGCCAGTAGCATCCGCATTATATTGCGAGAAGATACCGCCACCATCGCCTGTTGCAGTGTTGGGGGTTCCATTCGCGCCAATAACACTGTTTTCGAGGATGCTGATGCTACCGAAGCGGTTAAAAATACCGCCACCACGGGTTGCGTCGTTGTCAATAATATTGACCCCGCGCAAAACGACAGTACCCACATCGTTATAGATACCACCACCATCACCCGCAATTGCACCACCACGCACCGTTAGGTTACGTAGCTCTAGCGTGCCACCAATCACATGAAAAACGCGATCAATGCCATCGGCATTAATGATGGTTGTGCCAGCGCCAGCCCCAACAATAGTGACTGACCCTACCGGAATATCGAGGTCGCCCGCAGCAGCATTGTCTTCATTGCCTGCAATATCAAGGGTATAGGTTCCAGCAGGTAATTGAATGACATCGGCACCGGGGAAGGCGTTGGCCTCCATAATGGCGGCCCGCAAGGTACAATTGGCTGGAGCTGGGGCCGGATTGGTACGGCATTCACCGTCACCCGGAATCAAGTCAACCGCATCCAGCGGGTTGTTGACGACAAATGTCGCTGCATAAACCGGCTTTGGCTCGGTTTGCACGACCGAAACTGATATGGCCAGCGCCGCTATCAGCAACAGTAAAACAGTACTTCTACGCATATTTTTTCTCATCTGAACTTCGCGTCCTTTTGATTAAAAACGCCTGAAACAAAGACAATGAATCGTGTCTAAAAACCATCGCAAGATGGTTGCTGTTGACGATAGGTGCGATGATAAAGCTATAAAGAACTATCATACTACAATATAGAACATCAAGGGTGTCTATGCAAACGACGATAGGGGATAAGTTGTTAAGGTTATCTAACAGCGTGGAGGGGTAGGCACTAATCAACAAAGTCATCAAAGCGCCAAAAATCGTTTTCGTACCGCATTAATAAGCGGATGGGAGTATCTTCTTGGCGGGCTACACGATCGGTTCCATCGCTGGCCGTGATCGTATAGATGCCGCGCATTTCGACGACGGCTTGCTGGCCATCGCGCTCTAGCACCACAAATGACACGTTGGTGAGATCGGTGGCGGCTTGGGCATTGGCATATTGTCGGCATTGGGCCAACATACTGGCTCGCACAGCTTCAGTGGCAAGGCTCTCACACTCTGTCAGGTTTCCATTAAGCAATGCAAACATAAAAGCGCGGGCGGCTTGGGAGGGGTCGCCGGGTGCAGCGTCTTCTGCGTCATCACCACCACCACAAGCTGCCAACCCTAAAGCTAAACTTATAATTATCAGTAAGATTCGCCATATTTTCATAGTCATGAAGTATAGAATGGCCCTTCATCTTATGCAACTTTTCATGATCGGCATAGGCGTGGCGAAATGGGTTTGCTATAATAGCCTCTCGGTTAAGGAGGAATACCCATGAAAGTACGTTCTTCAGTTCGTAAAATGTGTGCAAATTGCAAATTTGTGCGCCGCAAGGGCGTTCTGTTTGTTATTTGCTCCACCAACCCAAAGCACAAGCAACGCCAAGGCTAATGCCGCGTTTGCAATGTTGTGGTCGCCTACAATGGCATAGAGTACTGCAATTCGGTGGGGTGCCAAGATCGTCGTCTAAACGGTGGTCGGGTATCCCACTGATGGGTTTAAGCTAATAGTAGCTCTTCCCCTGTTACAGACTTTTCAAGATTTTTAGGAGCATCTTATGTCTCAAGCAAAATTGCACATTCCCGCATTATGGGTAGGAATGGCAACCTTGTTCAGCTTTGCTATTGTGCTAGTAGTGATGACGATGCCGGCCATCGCCCATCCATCACGCCAAAACGGGGCCGATTTCGCCACCCCAACCCTAAGCCCCATTGATTTAGAAGCCGTAACAATTGAGTTAGTGGGCGGTAGTGTAGAAACGAGTACCTATCCGGCCGAGACCATTGGCGCATTTGAAATTGGCGAAACTATCGCTACTTCAGACTATCCTAACGGCGCGGTGTTTACAGTTACTGTCAATTCTGAACTGGCGATTGATCAAGTGACGTTGTTTGTGCGCTATCCGCATGGTTCGGGCACACGCGCCCTTGCCCAGTTGCTTAATCCGACTGGGAACCAGTGGCAGGCATTGTTGTATGACACGCCCGGCCAACCTCCATGGCAAGAATTTGATTTTTATTGGAGCATTACGGCCACCAACGGCGAGTTTGCCCAAACCACTCCCCAGTTTTACATCTACAACGATCCAACTCGCGAGTGGTTTAAATCAGAGACACCGCTGTTGCGTTTGTATTGGTTTGGTTATGACGAAACGTTTGCCCAAGTGGCTCAAGATGCCATGTATGCCCTACGCGAACGTCATGAACTTGGCTTTGGACGCGGCCTCAGCTATATACCGATTGCCATTTTGTTCCCAGATTTGCCGAGCTTTGCCGAGTTTCAATCTGGCGGTGTAGAGGGCACACGTCGGCGTGCAGGCTTCACCAGTAGTGACTTGGGGATGACGGTTCAACGTTTTATTGACACGGGCGCAACGTCTAGCTGCCCAATCTATCCAGAACCTTCTGAGCAAACGCAAGGCTGGCTTTATGACTATACTGCCAGTGTCATCGCTCATGAAGTATCCCATCTCTATCAATATGAGAACAACATCATTGGCCCAACATGGTTTATTGAGGGTGGGGCCACATGGTTTTCTAGCAATCCATTTCGAGGGCGGCAAGAAGGCCTGCGTGACCGTGACTCAGATGACGATCTGCCAACCCTGCAAGGGGTGGGCCCCAGCAGTAGCGCCTTTACACCCAGTGGTTGTAATGCGTTGGTGTATTGGATGGGCACATCATTTCATAACTATATTTATGGGGCCTATGGCATGGAAGCTGTGACCACATGGTATGACTTGGTGAGTCGCAATTTTAGTATGGATGATGCGCTCATTGGGGCCACTGGCAAAAACTTAGCCGAGTTAGAACGCGATTGGCGGATCTATTTAGGGCTTGTGCCAGAGGTGTATGTGCGCCCAACCGACGCTTATCAATTTCCACCAACCCCAACCACATTTGGGCAATAGGTGGCAGCCAAAAAGGGCGAAAAATTAATGTCTTCGCCCTTTTTAAATCTTTGGTTACTCTACTTATGACTTAGTTGCGGGTGGCGGGATTGGCATATTCCACTTCGACCATGCTGCGGACGGTAAAACCCTTTTCGTCTTCAAATTCGACCCAAATAGTTTTAGGGCCAAATCCACTGGTCAGTTGCCACGGCACGGCAAAATTGTTGTCTAGCCAGTCAAGCTCAGGGGCATCATCAAGGTCTTCTTCGCTGTCAGCAATGCGGATAATGAAAGCCTGCTGCATCACATCTGAGTCAGTTTCATAAGCCAACGACAACTCGTTATGAATGTATAACTCGACATCGCGCTCATACACTACTTCAGCACCATCATTGATGACCACTGGCAATACATTGGGTTGTGCGCCCAACACAATCACATAAACATTTTGTACTGTACCACCGCGCACGGCCTGATACTCCGAAACGCCAATTCCTATTTCACGATAGAATGTGGTTAGTAAAATATCGGGTAATTCCTCTTCCCAGATTGCCGCAAATTCTTCGGGTGTACCAAGTCCAATATAATTGATAGCTTGGTTAATCACCCGTTGGCCGTTGTCGGGCCAGCGCGGATAGCCAACTTCATCAGCGGCACGGGTGGGTATGGTGACGAAGGTGCCAGTGTTGCTGAGTTCGTCGGCAATTTCTTGGGCAATTTCATCCAATAATTCGCTGCGGCCTAAAGGACGGGCTTCTTGTTCAATCAATAGTTGATTGATAGCGACATATACATCTTCAGCGGTGGGGCCTTCTTCATCGTCTTGGGCCACGACGGGGGAGGTAACAGAAAGGGCCATTAGGCTGCCCAGCAACAGTAACAAGCTCAAAACTTTGAATGAACGATTTAGCATGTGAACTACACCTCATTATCAACTTATTGTGTAGATTAACCGAGTATAGACTATCCATAAATATTGTAAATATACCATAGCTGATCTAAGCAAGCAGCCCTATAGGAAAATTGCCCTATCAGGAGAGCGTAGGATTGATGAAATCTAAAATGGTGTGTTTGAAAATGTGCGCCATTGTGCGTGCTACGTTATAATTCTATTAAAGAAAAAATTGGGCTATATTTGACCAACATTATAAACAGGACATCTTCATGTTTGAGGACATTAAGCTTAGTATCAATAGCGAAGCCACAACCCAGCGCGAAACACCTCATGGGGTGCTAAGAACGCTATTTGTGCTGCCCCAAGCCAACCAAGACACTGCTAATCACTCACAGTTGCAATTACGTTATGATGAGGCGCGTTTGGTTTTTGCGCTGACAACTGGCCAATATGCCGAACAACTTGCAGAAAAAACAATTACGTTTTTATGGGATCAATTTCCGGCTCCAGATGCAACTATGCGCCAGTTTGCAGATGCGGCACAGACATTTCTGACCACCGAGGCCCGTACCGTTGCCGATGATGATAGCCGCCATGCCATTGTAATGGGGGCTCTTAGCCGCGAGGTTAGCTCTGGACGTGGTTGGTTGGCGTGGTTAGGCACATCGGGGTTGTTTATTTTAGATCGTAATAACGAACCCATGACCCTAGAAACTGGGCTTACGCTTGGCGAAGGCTGGTCACCGAAAAAAGGGATTATGCCAGAATCGGCGCGGGTACATACCGATGTTATCATGACCAACATGATCAGCCGGTTGCTGGTATTTACCAATGTGTTGCGCCCGATCATCACCGAAGTGCCAGCGCTAGGGCGTGCTGCTATCCAACGTATTGCCACCACCCAAGCTCAACAATTGGCTGCCGTATTGCTCGATCTCAAAACCTATCCTGTGGTCAAAGTTCCCCAAAACCTAAGCCTTTTTTATCGGTGGGAAGATGCCACCCGCGCCACACTGTTTTGGATGGGCTCGGAAGATGCCACTGGCTATCGGGTTGAAAAAGCCACTATGCCCTCTTTTGAAGATGTGGTTTTATTGGCCGAATTATCTGACTCGCGCCAACGTATTTACACGATACAACCTCCCGTTGATCATGAAGTGTTTTATCGGGTGATACCGATGGCCGGTGAAGTGCCGGGCAAACCCAGCAATACAGCAGTGGTTACTCCTGTGCCGTTGGTTGCACCTGTTGTCGAATCTATCAATTGGCTGGCCAATGGCGGCTTACGCATCACATGGACAAACGTTATCCAAGCCAATGCCTATGAGCTAGAAAGCTCACCAGATGCCGACTTTGATAGCCCTGAAACAGCAATTATTTATCGGGGCAGCACCCCCATGTACGAGACAACAAGTGCAGTCCCCAATGGATGGTACTATCGGGTTCGCAGTCTAAATACCCATTTTGCGCCGCGCAGCCCGTCTTTTTGGAGCCAAACCCGCCGCGCCCCTATTCAGCTAGACATTCCACAATTTGTTAACATTAGCCAAAGTGCCTTAACTTGGTCGCCCATTTTGGGGGCAAAAAGCTATGAAGTGCGCCGCTTTAGCGGCAAAGATGCTGAAGGCCACTCGACGGAGCAACGGGTGACAGCCGTTGAAGATACTACTTTTGCCCTAGCCGACACGGAACCAGCCGTCTACCAAGTGCGGGCCGTTCGTGAGATTGGGGACGAGTTTTCGGCCAGTGGCTGGAGCTACCCGTCTACAATTGGGTCTTGGGAAGGCGATTTAAGCGTGGCGACCTTGCTTGATAACGCCGAGCCTTCTTCTCAAACAGTCGAAGTACCACGCCCCATGCGCCCCAAAGTGGCAGTCGAACCAATGACGACTACTGTTGAAACACAGCCACCCGCGCCCACTGCTTGGAGTATGCTGCTGATTGCCGCGGCAGGTGCTTTAGGGATTGGTTTAATGCTGGGGTTGATCGGTGGGCCGCGTTTTGGCATTGGCCTAGACCCCACCAACACACCTTTAAACAGCGGCGACCGCATGGCAACTCAATCGCAAGGTACTGCACTGTGGGTCAATGCTACCGAACGGGCTAATTTGTCCGATCAACTTAATCAGTCTGAGGCATTGGGTACTGAACAAAGCCTTAGCGCCACCGCCGAGTTTGAACGACTTAATCTCTTAAGCGGTACAGCCACCGCCGACAGTATTACCGCCGATGGATTGTCCACCCAAGTTGTTGACTATCTAGCCACCACCACAGCTGGTGCGGGGCAAATTGAGAATATGCTCAATATTAATGAGGCTTTGATTGTAGAACGCGATGAACTCTTGGCAATTGGGACGGCTGAGGCCGGCTTGAACGCAACCTATCGCGCCGATATAGACAGCCTCAATATCACTATTGCGGGCAACTTAGCGACTATTGCGGTGGTGCAAAATGTGCTGGCTACAACCGAGTCGCGTTTAGGCAGTGTTTCAGCATCGGCGACCGCCCAAGCCCAAGCAGTAGAGACACTAGCTGCACAATATAACGCCACTTCCACAGCCCTAGCCCTCACACCTACCCCATATCCGGGTATTTTTGGTAAGCAAGACTAGCTCTCATACCAATTCCGGAAATCAAAAGCGTCGAACGTTCGGCGCTTTTGATTTGCCGATCAATAAAATGTTTGTAGCTTTTCAAGTGTGCCTGTATCGGGAACTGGCACAAAGGTGATAATTCGCTGTCCGATGGTGGGCTCTGGTTGAAGCGCAAGTTCCTCAAAAAAAAGATCACCAAGATCACAATGGCGTACATGTTTATGGACCACTCCCCGCGCCTGAATATCGTGACGGTCCCACCAGTCGCTAAATTCAGGACTATGGTTGAGCAAACGCTGAACAAGTTCTTCGAAGTGTATATCGCCGATATGCTGGCCATAATCTAGCCGAAAATATGCCATTGCTCGTTGGGCGTGGTGTTCCCAATCTACTATAATCTCGCGCGTACCCGTATCGGTAAACATGATCCACAACTTATTGCGATCAGACACAGGGACCACGCCAAAATCGCCAAATATAGCTGTCGTCATGTTGTTCCAGCCCAAAATATCCCACCGTCGTCCAATAACAATAGCGGGCACATAGGGTTGCAAATCAATTAGGGCTTTTAGCGTGGGCGACATGGCTTCTGTGCCGTTGTGTTGAATAAGAGGGCTGGTGTGCCCAGCGAGTTTAAAGAGGTGGTTGGTCTCGGCATCGGTCAGGCGCAGGGCGCGGGCAATGCTCATCAAGACTTCATCCGAGACTTGAATATCGCGTCCTTGCTCTAGCCATGTATACCATGTGATGCCAACGCCCGCCAACAGCGCCACTTCTTCACGGCGTAGGCCCGGCGTGCGCCGACGCTGTCCGTTTGGTAAGCCAACCTCATTGGGCAAAAGGCGTGCGCGGCGGGTTTTTAGGTATTGAGATAGTTCTTGCTTTCGGTCGTTGATGTTCATCGCCTTATCCTGTTAGTGATGATACCAGTATAACTGGGCTTCTGTTTGCGAGCGATGATTGCCCCGACAATATATACACATTGTCAACCATTAACAAGGAGTTTAGAGTATGTCGGTTTTGAAATCCATTTCTGTCGTTATTTTGGTGGCTATTTTGGGCATTGGTGTTTTGCTGGTCAATGCACAAGATGATTCTGCTCCCGAAGTTGTAACGATTGAGCAAGAAGGCTTGTATCCTGAAGGGGTGGCCTATGACAGCACGAATGGTGTGTTCTTGGTTACATCTCTCACGGATGGAGGTGTATATTCGGTGGCCGATGATGGCACGTTTGCCACAGTAATCGAAGATGAGCGTTTGGTATCGGCGATTGGTCTCAAAGTAGACGAAGCCAATGGTCGTATTTTGGTCGCCAATTCCGATCCCGGTGTGGGGATGCGCACTTCTGAAGCAACTGTTGGCACATTGGCGGTGTTGGCGGCGTATGATCTAGAGACGGGTGAAGAACTTTTTTATGCCGATTTGGGTAACTTGGTTTCCAATGCTGGCCACTTTGCCAACGATCTCGCGCTGGATGATGAAGGTAACGTTTATGTTACAGATAGTTTCTCGCCAATTGTTTATGTGGTTGATATTGAGGGGAATGCCTCGGTATTGGTGCAAGATGAGGCCTTTATCGGTGAGGGATTTGGCTTAAATGGTATCGTCTATCATCCCGATGGTTATCTGATTGTTGCGAAGTCGGACACAGGAACGCTTTTCCGTGTATCAGTCGAAGATCCCACCGCAGTTGCCCAAATTGAAATAGATGCTGAACTGTGGGGGGCAGATGGCCTAATTCTGACTGAAGATGGCAATTTGATCGTCATCACCAACGCCAGTGGCATTTTCAGCCTTAGCAGTGATGATGAATGGGTATCGGCGACGATTAATGCCGAATTGCCCTCTGGTGATGAATTTCCGACTACGGGGACGATCCGTGATGACGTGGTGTACGTGCTAGATTCACAACTGGGGCGGTTGTTTGACTCCACCAATACCACTGCTGCTGCTGCGTTCAACATCCGTGCCATCTCATTTGAAAAATAAATCCAACAACCCATCAAATCAAAAAGCGCCGAAAGTTCGGCGCTTTTTGATTTGAATCTTGAAGCGTCGCAATTATTGCAAGCGTCCACGCATTGTCGAGAGGCTGCTACGAACACTACCATCTACAACTTTGTCGCCAGCGCGCAAGATAATGCCACCCAGAATGCTGGGATCAACGCGATTGTTGATGGTGCTGGCCCCGGTTTCGCTCTTGATGCGGTCTATCTCAGCGTTGGTAAGGGGTAGGGCGCTGACGACCTCGACTTCATTGCCCATGTCTTTAACATCGGCAGGAGCCGCCGAGAAGAAGTCATTTACGATGGCTTCTTGCTTCTTGGCATCCATGGTTTCGCCAATAAGACGGTTGGCAGCAGCCATGGCCAATGACACCACTTGGCTACGCATATCAGCTAGTAGTTGGTCGCGCTCAGATTCGGCTTGGCGGCGTGCTTCGGTACGCACAGCTTCGGCCTCGCGAGCGGCCTCTTGTTGCACTTCTTTAACGCTGCCTTCAGCACGGTCGCGTGCTTCGGCAACTATCTTTTGGGCTTCTTGGCGGGCTTGGTTAATGATACCTTCGGCTTCCACTTCTGCGTTGGCTCGGGCTTCACTAGCAATCCGTGAATCTTCTAATTGACGCTCAATGGTTTCGCGGCGCTTTTCTAGCAACTCGACCAACTTGCCCCACACAACGACCCGCAAGACAAGGTAGATGATGGCAACATTGAGCAGTTGAAAGAGAAAGAAGCCGAGATTAATACCTAATGCTTCCATTTGGTTGCTGCCTCCTTAAAAATCGCAACTTGGTGTTCTATGTTAAGTCGCAACGACTAGAGCACGAACAGAATAATCAGCGCGATAACGAGGGCATAAATCGCAACGGCTTCGGCAAAGGCGATACCCAAAATCATGTTGGTTTGGATTTCATTGGCAGCATCTGGGTTGCGACCAATAGCTTCTAATGCACCTTGTACCAGCAGACCAATGCCCAAGCCCGGGCCAATGGCGCTTACCATGGCCAAGCCTGCACCAATAGCTTTTAATCCGGTAGATAATGCTTCGTTTTCCATTATTACTCCTTATGTTGGTTGCTTCGTAGCTTGTGTTATATGTTTTTAGATAGCGAATAAACGACGGTTAGTGATGTGCAGTCATGGCGATCTTGATTAGCGATAGCGGCAAGATGAAGAGTACATAGGCTTGAATGATGCCTACGAACAACTCTAAGGCTAACACTGCTACCGGAACTACCGATCCAGCCAAGAACAAGATCACAATCAGTAAGATGCCACCAGCAAACATTACGCCAAAAAGACGGAATGAGAAGCTGAGAACTTTTGACAACTCTGAGATGATTTCGAGTACGCCAACCACAAAGTCCATGACCTTACCTTTGCCGAGCGCAGGCAGGTTCATAAATTTGGCAAAGTAGCTAAGGCCAAGCTTTTGGATACCGAAGTATTGTACGAAGAACATCGCAAACACTGACATCGCAAATGTAAAGTTTAGGTCAGTAGACGCACCACGGAAGAAGGGCGCAATCACCAAGTTATCAATTACATTATTGACGTTTTCTTCACCGTTTAATTCGGCTTCTTGTTGCAGTTCTGCGTTTAGGTCATCGAAATAGTGCTCATATTCGTCATAGCCCAGATACTTGTACTCGCAGGCTTCATAGCCTTGTTCGGTTGCCCGTGTACCGGCATTAAACGACGAATCTACTTTTAAGAGAGACATGAACGATACACTATGTGCTTCAGTACCACCCTCTTCAAAGATTGTGGGCACACCATGAATAGGATAGCCCGACATCGTAACCAGTTCGTCGGCAGCAGCGCAGTGCAAAACGCCCACGCTTTCATAACCGGGGATGATCTTCATCCAGTTAGCAACCAATACGACCAAAAACAATGTTGAAACAACCGGGAAGACTTTCTTCGCGTCAGCTGCACCCACCACATTTTTGGTTTGGTTATACAAAAATCCAAACACCAACTCAAAACCATTTTGAAAGCCACTTGGAATCTCTTGCAGATTTCGCAAGTTGAAGGCGATCAAGATGATAACCACGTCCACAAGCAACAACGCCCAGATTGTATTGGGGATGTCGCCGAGGAATGTGCCTTTGTCCAGCGGTTCGCCGAACACAGTGATCACGGGCACAGCCGGGGCGATACCTGCGGATGTTAACAACAAAATTGGCGCGACACAGGCAAGTCCTACAAAGGCAATGATCGCCAGTAGATAGACTAGGCCGCGCATCGCAACAGGATTTACGCCAGCGTCATCGTGATGTGCGTGTCCATGTTCGTCGCTCATGCTGTCTCTCCTTTCTTATGGTTTAACAAATGCTCCTCCATGTAGGATTCATGATGAATAATCTACGCCTAATCAGTGCCAAACTGTCGCTTTTCGATAAGTTTTACAGCGCGGACAATAACACGCACCATTATCACCAGACTGATTGGCACACTGATCACAATACATAAAATACTAAAGAGAGAATCGGTTTTTAGCTGACTATCTAGGAAAAATCCTAGCAGAAGACCCAGCAATACAATTGCTATTCCGATACATCCGCCTAAGCCAGCAACAGCTGCAAGACCAATGTTGATAAGATAGTCCAGCGACTTTTTAGACATGTTAACAACCGATTGTGTTAACTGTCACAAACATACCTTGAACGTCTACACTTGTCAAAAAGTCGTTCAAAATTTCTCATCTCTTTATTATCTGTAGTGTTGTATGGCAAGCAAAAACGCAGTGATTTTACCACTGCGTTGTTGGTTTGCAATACATTGTTATGGATGAGTCGAATATTAACCTTCGGCTTCGGCCTTATGGGCCGCAATAATTGGGTCGGCTAAATGGCTGGGCATCTTTTCATAGCCGCTAAAAGCCAACGTAAACACACCCCGCCCACCAGTCATCGAGCGCAAGTCGTTGCTATAGCGTTGAATCTCGGATAGTGGGACTTGGGCTTTGACCACACTGCGCCCACCCACGCTGTCCATGCCCAAAATGCGCCCGCGCCGTGTGGTTAGGTCGCTGATTACATCGCCCATGTTGGCTTCGGGGATAAACACCTCTACGATCATAATGGGTTCTAGGAGCGATGGGCCAGCATCCATAAATGCCTCACGAAATGCTCCGCGTCCAGCCACCTGAAACGCAATGTCTTTCGAGTCTACGGGGTGTTCTTTGCCGTCATAGACAACAGCCTTCACCCCTACAATTGGATAGCCAGCCATCACGCCCTCATCTAGCACCGAGCGCACACCTTTTTCGGCGCTTTGGATAAAGGGCCCTGATATTGCACCCCCCACTACTTGGCTCGCAAATTGGAACGGCTCATCGGGCGAGATTGGCTCGACGCGCAACGACACCTCGCCAAATTGGCCCGCGCCACCCGACTGTTTCTTGTGGCGATAGGTGGCCGATGCTGTCTTAGAGATGGTCTCGCGGTAGGGTACTTTGGGCACACTCACTTCTAAATTGCAGCCCAGCCGTTCGGCGCGTTTAATTGCAATGTCAATTTGGGTGCTGCCCATGCCCTCTAGCACGGTCTCTTTGGTGGCGGGGTCATTATGCCAGCGCAGGGTTTGGTCGGCCTCGGCGATCATGGTTAATACAGATCCCATTTTGGTGCTGTCGGTTTGGGTTTTGGGGTGTACAGCAACTGAATAGACGGGTTGGGCAAAGGTGGGGCTAACGATAAAGCGGTTAAAAGCTTTGGTGGTTAGGGTATCGCCGGTGCGGGTATTTTTCAGCTTCGCCACCGCGCCAATATCACCTGCGTGCAACACATCCACTGGCAACTGCTCTTTGCCCCGTACCAATAACAACTGTGCCACGCGCTCTTCACTTTGGGTGTTGGGGTTCCACACAATACTATTAGACTTCAGCGAGCCAGAGAAAATACGAAAATAGGTGACGGTTCCAAATTTATCGGTATAGCTCTTAAATACATAAGCTGCCAATGGGGCGCTGTCTTGCTGGGGTGGGTTCAAAAATTCGATTTCTTCCGCTTCTAAACTTTCTTTGACACCCACACGCCGCCCCGAAGCCGGTTGCACATAGACCGTGAAGGCTTCCATCAGGGTCATTACACCAATTTCGCCACTGGTGACAAAAACAGGCACAGTCAAAAGGTCGGCGTTGCGGGCTGCTTTCCGCATTCCATCTCGAATTTCATCTACACTCAATTGGCCTGTCGAGAAGTATTTTTCAATATAATCGTCGTCGGCTTCAGCCGCCGCTTCTACCACTGCGACATGTGCTT
>CAZLPC010000016.1:0-2969 GCA_964561305.1 uncultured Anaerolineae bacterium | reverse complement strand
TCCGCCGGTGGATCATCGCGTTGGTCGCCGCGCCCAAAATAGGCCTTTTGGGTGACAGCGCCCAACACACCCCGAAACTGGTCTTGTTCACCGATGGGCAGCGTAATAGGAATGAACTTATGATCGTCGAAACGTTCGCGCAGTTGTTGAAGCGTACGATTAAAGTCAGCGTTTTCGCGGTCTACTCGGTTGATACAGACTAAAACTGGCTGGTTGAAATTTTTGGCAAACTGAAATGCTATTTCTGTGCCCACCTCTGGCCCAGAAACCGCGTCTACCACCACCAACACCGCATCACTAACCCGAATACCTTGTTGCACTTCGCCTTGAAAGTCGGTAAAACCGGGGGTGTCTATCAAATTAATTTTGCAGCCGCTGAACTCTATGGGGATCACTGCGTTGCTGATACTAATTTGGCGTTCGCGCTCGTCATCATCAAAGTCCGATACCGTTGAACCGTCATTGACGCTGCCCAACCGTTTTGTCACGCCGGTCAAATAGAGCATGGTTTCAAGAAGGGTTGTCTTGCCCGCGCCCTGATGACCAGCGATTGCCACATTTCTAATTTGTTCAGATGGATAGACCTTCATAGCTGAACCAACCTTATCATTTAATATTTGAATGGAAAATGTGCTAGTGGCACACCAACCCGTTGGCATGGGCTGGTGTATGTTAACAATATATAATCTGGATTTTACCATAAATGTGCTAGCTATGGGGATGTAAGGCACAATAAATTCAAGGCGTGAAAGTGTAGTAACCATTCTGCTAAGTATGCTATAATGGTAGTGAGTAAAAGATATTTTGAATCAGTACCGACGCATCTGCACAATCAGAATCGGCCAAGCGCGATGTCGAATGAAGAACCAAAAAAGACCATCGCCCTATATCGGGGTTACAAGTTCAGACTCTACACCCAAGATGCCAATGCCTACCTTCATCAAAAGATAGATATTGCAGGCCTCATCTGGAATCATGCACTGGCGTTGTGCAAGCGGTACTATCGGATGTATCGCAAAGGTATCAACTTCAGTCGTTTGCAGTCTCACCTTGCGAAGTTGCGGAAGTCATCCAAACGATTTGCGCATTATCATCAAGTTGGCTCACAAGCAGTACAGGATGTGGTACAGCGCCTTCAAAAGGCGTATCAGAAGTTCTTCACCAAACAAGGTGGATTCCCGCGCTTCAAGAAGGTCAAGCGGTACAAATCCTTCACGCTCAAACAAACGGCGGGCTGGAAACTGCTGCCAAGCGACGGCAAACGCTATGCCAAGGTTAGCATGGATGGGCGAGTCTACAAATTCAGACAAACCCGCCCGATTGCAGGAATCATCAAGACGGTGACCATCAAGCGGGATGGGCTTGGTCACTTGTGGATTTGCTTCTCAGTGCTTGAGGAAGTGGAGATACCCAAACCCACCACGAGTGAAATCGGGGGGTTCGACTTCGGTATCAAAACCTTCTTGACCAATGACGAGGGGCAGAGCATTGAAGCACCGCAATTCTTTAAGCAAGGCAGTAATAGGATCGCGCAGCTAAACCGCAATCTCGCTCGCAAGCAAAAAGGGTCGAAGAATCATCACAAAGCCAAGCGCCAACTGGCAACTGCGCATGAGCACATCGTTAACCAGCGCCATGATTATTTCTTCAAACTTGCCCATCAACTCTGTGATACGTATGAGGTGCTGTGCTTTGAAGACTTGAACATCGCAGGCATGAAACGACGCTGGGGCAGAATCGTAAGTGATTATTCGTTCTCCACTTTCACGGATGTGATCAAACACGTTGCCGCCAAGCGCGGCAACAAGGTCGTCACGATTGACCGCTGGTATCCTTCCAGCAAGACCTGTTCGCAGTGTGGGGCAGTGAAGCAAGACTTGACGCTACGGGAGCGCCTCTTCGATTGTGAAGCGTGTGGTTTGGTGCTCGACCGCGACCACAACGCCGCACGGAATATCAAACGGGTTGGGGCATCAACCCTGCCGTAGACGGTGTCAGACGGGGGAAACTCCGCAATCGTTGTTGATGGCAAGAATCCCCCGCCTTCAGGCGTGGGCAGTATGTCAATTTATATGGGGATCATCGTCAAAGTGATGTGGCGCATCTGCTCCTAAAAAGTGAGCATACACCCACATAACGACGACAACTGACAGTGAGGATATCTTAAATTTCCCTACTACTTTATACGAAACGCGGAAAAGGAAATTTCAAAATTCAGATGAGGGCACTTTTTAACAAAAGCGTGCTACTGTTTTGTGCCCCAATGTACCGCCACTGTGCCAAACATCATCTTTTTGTAACCCACCTCTTGGAAGCCTGCCGCCGTCATTTTGGTGGCCAGTTCTTCGGCGGTTTTGAAATTGAGCGTGCTACCCGATAAGTAGCGATAGGCGTTGGCTTCACCCGTGATGATGCGCCCCAAGATGGGCACCACCAGCTTAAAGTAGAGCGTAATGAAGGGCTTGAGGAGTGGGTTGGTGGGTGGTGTAGTGTCGAGGGTAACGATGCGGCCGCCAGCGCGTAAAATGCGGTGCTGCTCTCGTAAGGCTTGATCAATATCGGGCACATTGCGGAATAAGAAGCCACTGACCACCGCATCAAAGCTAGCAGTCGGCAAGGGCAATGATAGGGCATTTGCGCCTAGCCACTTGACGCTGGGGCCAGCAGGGCGCGTTTGTCCCACCTGCATCATGGGCAGCGCAAAATCGGCGGCGATAACCTCGGCTTGTGGATATTGAATCCGAATTTCAAAGGCAATATCGCCCGTTCCGGCGGCAATATCCAGCACACGGCTGTTGTTACTGATGTTTGCTTTTTTGACGAGAAATTTGCGCCAAGCGCGATCCACACCAAAAGTCATCACGCGGTTCATCAGGTCATAACGGCGGGCGATGCGCCCAAACATCGCTTGTACATGCGCCTTGTCATCAGTGGTGGTCATGGGTGCTCCCTAAAATATATACAAAAAC
>CAZLPC010000015.1:14740-17823 GCA_964561305.1 uncultured Anaerolineae bacterium | reverse complement strand
CCCGACATCACACGCTCTGGCAATCCTTCGCGCCCAATATCATCTAAGCGGCCGGCCTCTTCGGCGAGTGCGTGCATGACTTCGACGATGAAAAAGATATTGCCTTCAGTTTGTTCAGCAACCAATTTTTGCAGATCTTTGTTCTCGCCAGCCGGGCCAAGCATTGATAACGACAGCATTGCAATAGCGTCTTCATCAAGCCGTTCGAGTCGCAAGACTTGCATTGGCACAAGTTGCTCTGGTAGCGTCTTGGCTTCTTCTGAGCGATAGGTGCCGATGATCATCAGTGGAGCAGAGAATTGGTCAGAAAGACGTAACAGCGTCTTCAAAATATCGAGGCTCTCGCGTGTCCATTGCAAGTCTTCCAAAAGCAAGAGAAATTTTCGCCCATAACGTTTGAGTACTTCTAAGACAGTGAGCGCTAGGCGTTCTAGATGCGCTTTGCCAGTAAGAACATCTGTATCAGGAATATCACGTTGCAGCAATTTACCAATATCGGGGACTATTTCCCTTAAAATGCTCGCTTCAATATCCGATATTTCTGTCATCAAGGCTAGCGGGCGTATCACTTCGCGCCACATTTGATAAGGTAAGCCACCATCTTCAACGGCTTGCCCACGCAGCACCTTGATTCCACGAACCAGTGCCCGAATGCGAATTTCTTCAATAAGGCGCGATTTCCCTACCCCACTTTCTCCACCGACAAGCCAAAAGGAGCTTACATTATCTTCAACTAACCCCTTCAGAGCGTTGTTGAGTTGCCCAAGTTCTGCCTCGCGTCCGATAAATCTCGAGGCTTGTAAATAACTATCACGGATGCTTGTGGTTTCTTCGGGCAGAGGTAGTGCCAGTGCTTTATAAAGCTCGACAATAACTTCATAGGCGCTTTTGGGCCGTTTTTCAGGCTTTTTCGCCAACAGACGTTCTAAAAGATTCAGAAACCGATTATCTATGGATAAGAGATTGGGAGATTTAAATAATGCCTCATGCATCAGTTTTGTAAAGCTAGAGACATCAAAAGGATGTCTACCTTGTAACATTTCATACACAATAATGCCAATAGCATACAGATCGGATTGAACAGTAGCAGGCTCTTGCATCAAGACTTCTGGAGCCATGTATGCCATTGTTCCAACAACTTTTTTTTCAGCTTCGTTTTCTTGGCTTGTAATGAATTCTTGCGCCAGCCCAAAATCTAAAACTTTTACTTGCTCATCTTGATTAACCAAAATGTTGTCGGGCTTGATATCGCGGTGAATAATGCCACGCCGATGTAAGTACGCTAAGGCTTGAAGTGCTTGTGTAATGTGTTTGATATAGATGTCTTGCTGTTGGCTAGGATTTTCGCCAAGTTTAAAATATGTGATTGGACGCGCAGAGGGTAAATACTCCATTGTGAAAAACGGTATTCCCTGCTCATCAAAGCCGTAGTCCAACACACGAATCACATGGGGATGCCTGAGATTAGCAAGGGTACGAAACTCATTGGCTAAGGCTAGATAAGCCTTATGTACATCATGTGTACCTATGGGTTGAAGTTGAAACGCTGGAACAAGAACTTGCTTCAATGCAACAGTCGTATCAGTCAATAGATCGTAAACACGAAAAACGGAACCCATTCCGCCCTCGCCTAGCTTTTGTAACACCTGATAACGGTTGATAACAACCGATTGCATTGGCCCCATATTACACCTATCTCACTAATTAAAATTTCAACGGATTATACCTGATTTGGAAAAGTTGGGTGAAAACTGCACGAGCCTATATGGGGTGCAAGAGTTGGCAATAGAGGATGTAGGCCAGTGGACACTTATGCCGTGCGAGGCAAACTGCGCCTCTAGTTTGCTGGCCCAGTAGCAGATCGTCGCACGACGATCTGCTGCTCGATCCAACACCAAGCCCACCAAACCAATGGCGCAAGCACCAATCCTGCAATCTCATCATGTGGATAATGCACACCCAAGTACAAGCGCGACCACGCAATCAGCAGAATATAAAAGCCGCCACCGATCCACACCCAGCGTTTTTTGAACCAGTCGGCCAATATCTTCACCACCAACACCGCGCCTGTGGTGTGGCCGCTGGGCAAACCATAGCTATTGAGCAACAGCAACGCATCAATTTTATTGGGATGGGCCACATACGGGCGCGATGTCTTCAACAGTTGTTTGATGCTCATCACCGCCGCCAAAGCCAACGTTAAAGACCCCACTGTTCGGCCTACCACAGCCCGATCTACCCGCCAAAATGCCTGAATGATGAGCGTTGCGCTGGTGATTGGATGGCCAACGATATTCAACACTTGGGCCGTTATATCAAAAAAAGCGTTGCCATGCGCCTGAATCCAGACCACAATATCTAAACTTGTACCTGTTTCTAAGTTCTGCAAGGTCTGTTGAAGCCGATGGATCAATATGAGTTATCCTTACGCGAACAAATTTGTCACATTGGGCGCTTAATGCATCAATTTCAGTATATTGATTCTGTATCGGGCAATATCTCGGCGCGCCTAGATGCCGAGCGTATTCTTACCACGCCATCGGGCTTGGCCAAGGGCTTTATGTCACCCGACCAACTGATTGTGGTGGATATTGACGGCCATAAGTTGCCCCCACATACCACCGCCAACACCGATTTGCAGCCCACTTCTGAATTGCCGATGCATCTTGAAGTATACAAAAAACGTTCTGATGTGGGTGGAGTAGTTCATGCTCACCCACCAACGGCTATTGCCTTAACCATTGCAGGGATCAGCTTGCAACGCTGCCTCATTCCTGAAGCTGTGATAGATTTAGGGCTTGTCCCGACCACGCCCTATGCCACACCTTCCGGCATTGAGAACCGCAACGCCATCGCCTCGTTGATCGAACAACATGACGTGATTATGTTGGCCTATCATGGCTCGTTAACGGTGGCGGCCGATGTGTGGACAGCTTATTTGCTTTTGGAAAGTTTAGAGCATACAGCCAAGATCATCGCGCAGGTACAGCAATTGGGTGGTGGAGATGATTTGCCGCCGCACCAAGTTCGCAAATTGCTAGAGACCCGCCGTGCCAAGGGATTATGGCGCGAGGGCGATGAAG